>JAJYCU010000036.1 GCA_021778165.1 bacterium
TGATAGTGCGTTAGAGTACCAAACTAGTTCTTTGAGCATGATTTCTAGCTGCGATTTAGGTCCATAAGGATTAGCTTCTAGTTCACCATTTAAATTGCCCTCATCGTCAACAGCATTAGTCATGCCGACATTAAATAATTGAGCTGATTTAGGAATAACTACCGACTGACACTCAGAGAGAATTTCTTTCAAATCAGTGGCTGCTCTTGCTCCACCAACAGTTCCATGAGATACAACAGCAGTTGGTTTTCGATAAAACTCATTGGTTAAATAATCCAAAGCGTTTTTAAGTACGGCTGTGATGGAATGGTTATATTCTGGCGTAACAAAGATATAGGCATCAAAATCTTTTATTTTTTCTAGCCAGACCTGAACTTTGTCATGAGGCTTTCGGTCAGGATTGTATCTTGGTGATATTGCCTCGTCGAAAAATGGCATTTCATAATCTAATAAATCAACTAATTCAGCCGATATATCGTTCTTAGTAGCGGTATTAACCACCCACTTAGCAACTTTATCGGTTTGCCTGCCATTACGAGTTGAACCTACTACGACAGCTAATTTCATATTTTCCCCTTACTTATTTATTAATATATAGTTTGTATTTTCATATTAAATGATTTACTATACTTTGTAAAGTATGTTAAGTTCATTGAGCGAACAAGAAATAGAAAAAAACGTCGGTTGTATAGCCCAAGCAATGTCAATAATTGGTAATAAGTGGACGGCTTTGATTCTACGCGACCTTTTTAAAGGTGAACAGCGGTTTTGCCAGCTAGAAAAATCGATTCCAGAAATCAACCCAAGAATTCTATCTCAGAGACTTGACTATTTAGAAGACCAAAAAATAGTATCAATTACTTATAATCCACCATCATCTAATCGAAAAGTGTACACTTTAACAAAAAAAGGAGAGGCGTTGTTACCTATCCTAAAAAGTATGGCTGATTGGGGATTAAACTATAGGGTTCAAGAGTAATAAATTTACATCTTTTCAGGAGCGTATATACCTAGTAAATTTAGTCCGTGTTTTAATACCTGAGCATACTGATCAACCAGTAATAAACGTAAATTCTTTCTTTCTGAATTAATCACAGGACTATGTTCGTAGAAACTGTTAAAAGTTTGGCACAATTCATAAAGATAATTGCAAATATAGTGAGGTCTTAGATCGTCGACAGCAGCGTCTAGAATAGCATCGTATTCAAATAATTTAATCGCTAACTCTCTTTCTTTATCGTCATAATTAATGAATTGATCATCCAATACACCAATTATTCCAGCCTTAGAAAGAATTGATTTAGCTCGAGCATGAGCGTACATCAGATATGGACCGCTATTACCCTGTAGACTGACTGATTGCTCGATATCAAAAACTATATCGTTGCCAAGCTTTACCTTTAATAGTTGGTACCGAATAGCGCCAGTGACAAGTTTATCATCAGTTGTATCTGAGTATTTACTAAATGCTTGTCTGACAGTATCAATCAGCCAGCTAATTTCTATAACCTTACCTTGTCTCGAACTCATTTTACCGCTCGATAATTTTATAACACCGGTATTGATGTTTTTCATTTCCCCATCTTTAATTAGTCCGACTAGCTGACTAGCCTTTATTATTACTTTAAAATAATCTCTTTGTTCATCGGCGGTTACGATTATAATATTGTCTGGAGAAAAATCTTGTTGTTTTAATTTGATTAAACCAAGGTCTCTGGCTGCGTATAATCCTCTGCCCGTAGAGGAAATAAATACAGTTGTAAACAAACCAAACTCTTCGCCGCGAAAAACTACAGCCCCCTGACTTTCAAAAAAATACTTGTTTAAGTTTTCTTTTACAATTTCTACGCCAATTAGTTCACACTCGCTCTCTAGGTATTGTCTCTCAACTGGTTTGGATCCTAGCTGAATTAAAATCGATTCTAAATGAGAAAAACTCCATTCTTTACATATTAAATAAACTTGTTTATACAAATCATCTTCCAGTTCATATGATTTGTTAGTCAGATTAATAATATCTTTTTTGATGTTTTCGTCATCGTCATATGCTTTAGCACCATTGGCATACATTTCTGACATAAAGACATTATGCTCATCCTCTGGTATTTGCTTTAATTTGTCTAAGTCACCATTAATAAAATTAAGAATTGCCCACATACTTTTACCAACATGACTACCAACGTCACCATGATAGCTAACTCGATGAACGTTGCCACCAGCGAACTCTAGAAGATTAGCTAGACTATCACCGACAACTGCATTTAGAGCGTGACCAATATGCATAGCTTTAAACGGATTTGGATTATTAGTCTCAATAACCAGATTCTTGTTGAGATAGCCTGTTCTTGGTTTTAAGAAGTCGCGGTTAATCAACTTGTTATCGTTTAACCTAAAATTTACAAAACCTGGGGCTGAAGCTATAACTCCTTTAAATAAATCTAACTTTTTGTCTTTGATATATGTTGAAAGTTGAGAAGCAATTTCAATAGGCGATTTCTTTATTTCTGGAGAGAGTTTAAGAGCTATATTAGTAGAAAAATCGCCGAATCTTGGATCTCCTTTTAATAAATCTGCCGAAACTTGAAGATCATATAAATCATTAATTGAGGCCTGAACAAGTTTTATTATCTCCGATTTCATTTTTTAATTATATCAACTGTCTGGCCGATATTTTATCTGAAAAATAAAAATGCTATTATCTATTTAAATTTATGAGGCAAGCTACACTTCTCTTCTTAATAAAAGATCATCAAATATTATTAGCCATGAAAAAGAGAGGATATGGCAAAGATCTTTGGAACGGGGTTGGTGGTAAGGTCAACCAAAACGAGAGCATTATTGATGCTGCCAAAAGAGAGTGTCATGAAGAAATATCAGTCTCACCCATAAACCTTTCTAAAAGAGCTGAGATAGTTTTTGAAAGCAATAATGAAGAAGATAGGTTTGAGGTCACAGTCTATACTTGTGATAAATGGGATGGTGAACCGATCGGATCAGAGGAAATGGCTCCAAAATGGTTTGATATTGACGACATACCTTATCAACAAATGTGGCCTGATGATTATTATTGGCTACCGGAGATACTCGCTGGGAAAAATTTTACAGCTAAATTTTTAATCGATAACAACGGCGACATAATAGAACACGGGATTACTGAGTTATAAATCAATTTGTTAGGAAGTACTTTTACTTAAGTCCGGCAGGTTGGTGGGCATAGCCCACTTCCATAGAGTTTGGATCAACTAATAATCCTGTTTTGTCTAAACGGGCGAACTCTGTCTTGACATGTCCGGCTGATGCAGGTTGTTTGATAATAACCATTTGCTCTGCTACAGTAGCCGGAACTTTCTGATTATAGTCTAAGCCCTCTGACTGAGAATATGCCCAGTAGGTGTTTTTCCCATCTTTAAATACGATTGGATTACCTTTGGCTGTTTCGATTGCACCAGGCAAATTAACCGGCTTATTTGTTACTTTTACCATTCCGCCGGCTTCAAGTGTATATATCTGTTTAACTAAATTGTAGAAAGGTGGCTCGGGGATACCTTTCTCGATTGTCGTATTATGGTCCTTATGTGTCTGTGAAGCTCCGGCTTCAGAAAATCCAGAAACAAGTGAAGTGGCAACTACCGCAAGGCCAATAGCGGTTTTACCAAGATGGTTGTTAAATAGATTGCTGGTTTTTTTGTTTTCTAAATTGTTTTTTTGTTTTTCATTCATAGTGTTTACATAATACAACTTATTTTGTGATATGTCAATTATATTATTTTAACTTAATAATGGCTGGTACCCCGTATTAAGCTAAGTTAGAACCTCAATAATGCAATCAATCTATTTAATTTCAGGGTAACAGTCGGCGTTTTTGCGAAAGTAATCAGCCCATTTATCTTTTTCGTCGAGTTCAACATAATCAACGAATATACCTTTTTTGAAAGCCCCATTTTTATCAAGTTTAATTTTTTGGGCTTCTGCTATATCTTTATCTGTTAATTTATATTTTTGTTTGAGGTCGTCCAAGGCTTGCTGAACATCTGCTATTTCACTTGCTCGGTCTTCGGGTTTTGATTTTATAATCTCCTTAGCTTCTTCGATAATTTTTAGCACTAACTCTTTCTTATGGCTCTTGTCGTCGAGCAGATGAAATGTAGGTTTTGCACCCGACTTGATTTGATGTTCGACGATCTTATCTCTTACCAGTTTTCCAAACTTATACTTAGGCATATCTGTACTATATCAAATATGTCGAGGTGGTAATTTATCTGAGAAGGATTCGAACAAATTTCAATCTGTTATTAAAAATCTTTTTAAAACTTACCGAATTAATAACTTCAATGAATCTATAGTTAGTGACTATACCTGCGTGGTACACCTTCCTTTCACCGCTTGGAACCGACTCAAGAACGAACCACACCCCTGGCACGAATCGTTTGAGATCTCACCTCTGTCAAGTCGAGCACAGTAACTACCGTACCGGCTAAGAACCACTTACCAAAGTATACAGAAAACATATTGACAAACTTTATAAAGTTTTAATATACTTATAAAGTTATGAATTATTCTAAACAACTAAAGGCTATATTAAATGGAAGTGGCTGGACGCAGGAAGAGCTTGCCAAGCAATTGGGTGTTTCGTTCGTAACTCTAAACTCTTGGGTTAATGCCAAGTCTATGCCGCGTAAAGGGGCACAGGAATCTATACGCATTCTGTATTTTAATGTTCTGGGTTCCGACAGTTTAGAAGTTGGGTATCTTGAAAAGCTGAAAGAAAAGATCGAACATCTTAACATTAAACTTTCTCAAATCACTGAAAACCAGGAAGTATTTGATAGGCTCATACTCTTCTTGACCTATCATACAAATGTTATAGAGGGTAGCACTATGACGCTTAACGACACAAGAGAAGTCCTTTTCGAAAACAGAACCCTGACTAACCGGACGCAAATTGAGCAAGCTGAAGCCATGAACCACAAAGCCGCACTAGTTTGGCTACTGAATGCATTACAAAGCAAGAGTTTTGGCATTGATGAGGGTTTAATAAAAGGACTGCATCTGAGGCTCATGAATGGAATCATCGAAAATGCAGGATTATACAGAAGTCATTCAGTTCGAATAATGGGTACGCATGTTACGGTTGCCAATTATCTAAAAGTGCCTGAATTAGTACAAGGGCTGCTTACGAAAATTAATGCTAAGGCTAAGCGAGAAGAAGTCATAGAAATATTATCTGAAACTCATGCTGTTTTTGAAAAGATACACCCTTTTAGTGACGGTAATGGAAGAGTTGGACGATTACTTATGCTTGCCCAAGCCTTACAAAGAGGTATTGTGCCACCTCTGGTACTAAAAGAGAGAAGACAGGCATACTATAAGTATTTAGAGCTTGCACAAACTCAAAATAACACGATGCCTTTACAAATTTTTATCGCCGAATCGATAGTTGAAGCTAATAATCTACTATTTAAGTAGCAAACGGTTCTAACAAGATTTGAATCGGTTTAAAATGTTGATGGTACACCCGACAGGATTCGAACCTGTGACCTCTGGCTCCGCAAGCCAACGCTCTATCCAGCTAAGCTACGGGTGCGTACTTTTTTAGATTATCCTAACCTATTATATAAGATATACTTGTATAAATGGAGAGGTCGCATAGTTGGTCTAGTGCGCTACACTCGAAATGTAGTATGGGAGCAATCTCATCGAGGGTTCGAATCCCTCCCTCTCCGCCAATAAACTCTATTTATTCTGAGAAGGTCTTTCGTTAAGTTTAATAAAATTCTGTGATGGAGATATTGGTTTCGTTTCAGGATTTTTTGGAGGTTTATTTTTTTTATTTTTACGAGCAATCTTCATAATAATGATAAGGGCCGTTATTCCAATAAAAACTATTAGATAGTAAAGTAAAAAATTGTTTAATCCGTTTTTAAAGTCAGTAAATAAATAATTAAGTAGTTTTATTAACAGATCAGAGTTTGAGTTATTTGTAATAATCGACATTTTTTGTAAAGAACTAAATATCGGGTTAATAAGTAACCTAACCAGTAGCAGTACCAAAGTTGCAGTTAATAAAGATTTGAAAATAAATTTAATTAATCGAAAACCAAAACCTAACAAAATTATAGAAATAACTAAAATAGCTAATATTGTTATTAAAAGATATACAGGCATTTTCATGACAGTTTGAAAATGAGTAGGAAGACTTGAATAACTCTCGTAGTATGGCTTAGAGGATAAGTTGTTGTTTAAATACGACGATAAGTTGTCTTGATTGATTGTTTGGTAATTAGAGATTACGGAATTAGAGTTTAACAGCGTCATGAAATTATTTTGACAGGCTGATACGGTTGATAACCTATATAGAACTAACTGGTTACAAACGGAAACCGCCGAGGGTGAATTAACTAAGCTATAAACTATATTGTTTTTAACTGACGAGAGGTCAATTAAAAAATCAGGTTTAGGGGTTTGGCCATTCAACCAGCTATAGTTAGAGTCAACAACACTTCCGACAGTTTGATAAAAAAACTGTTGCGATATGACGGTTTGAAGACTTTGGTTTACCTCAGTAGTAGAAATATTCGGTTTGACCTGAAAATTAACTTGGCTAATGCCATTGCTAATCTGAGCCGATAAGTTGTTTACGACGATAGTGTAGAGATCGGCCTGCCTAAGCCATGATTTAATTTTTGCTGAAGAACCGAGGTCAGATTTAATTAAGATAAAAAGCGGCAAAATTATTAGACAAATAGTCAGAATTATTCCAAAAATAATAGAGTAAATTTTTCTGATAATCGCTAATGCCATTGACTTGTCC
>JAJYCU010000037.1 GCA_021778165.1 bacterium
TTATCAACTTGTTTTGTGCTAGCAAGCGCAAAAATAATTTCTTCTTTTTCCTCGTGATCCGTTAATCTTTTATATAGTTTTAGCAAATTGTCGAAGTTCTTTTGTTCTTTTACAGCAATGTAGTAAGCAATATTTCTGATATTTGGGTTAATGTCTGTTGGTTTAGAAAAACCATTAAATAGTTCTTTGAATTTGTCGATAATATAATCATTATTCGCTGTCGCTCCTAGAGAGAAAATGATAGATCTGTATCTAATTTGTTTGGACGATTCGTTCGGTTGTTGCTTAAAAGAAATCATTTTGATTTTTTCATCAACAAAATTTGAAATAAGTGAGTTTATCTTCTCTCGGTCAACCGTAGATGATTCCATTAATCTTTTCAGTTCTGATAAGAGTAAAGAAATGCTTGACCAGATAACATCGTCAGATTCATTTTTGAAATAGGTTATTAAATTAACTGCATCGATGAGTTCAATTTTGGTTGATCGTTGCAATAAGTAGTAGTTATCTAATAATAAAAACTTATCTATAGTCGTGAGCTTATCGGCATTGGCACATATACTTGCCAGGTGTTCCTGATTTAAATAATTAACTAAAATGTACGAAAGACTGTTTTGGTTGAAAATTAAAGGCTCAGTTGGATTATTTATCAATAAAAGTTTGGTTGATTGACGAGTAAGTAATTTTGTTTTTAGTTGTTGATTAGATGAGAATGGTATTTGCCATAACTCATTCTTAAGGTCTGATTGATGAGTAATATCAAGCAAAAATCTTTCTTGAGATACTCGAATAGTTTTTTCGCCTAATTGGTAGTTAATATTCAACACAGGTAAACCTGGTGAATAAAGCCAAGTCTTCATAAAGGCAGAGATATTTTGATTAGTTACCTTAGATATCTCTTGCCAGAGATCATCGGCTTTAGTATTTTTATAAGCAAATTTTTTAAAATAACTAGACAATGCTATTTTAAAGGACTCTTCTCCGATGTAGTTAATTAGCATATAAAGCACAGAACCGCCTTTTGAGTAGACAATTGAAGGATCGAATAGGGTTGATATTTCGTCTGGATGACCAATCTTGGCGTGAATTGGCTGGACGTCAAGTAATCCATCTCTTTTTTTAGCACTAATTATTTCGTGAGATACAAACTGTTGCCAGATTTGCCAATCGGGGAAAATTTCATCAGTTGCCCTATATTCCATTAGGTTGGCAAAGCTTTCATTGAGCCATAAATCGTCCCACCAGTTCATTGTTACTAAATTTCCAAACCACTGATGAGATACCTCGTGACATATTACTAGTGTAATTTGTTGTTTTACATCTATGTTGTCAGAGTTATCGTTAATCAGAAGAGCAGTTTCTCTAAATGTAATTAGTCCCCAATTTTCCATTGCTCCTGAACTAAAATCGGGTAAGGCAAGTAAATCCAACTTGTTTAGAGGGTATTTTACACCGAAGTAGTTTTCGAAAAACGCTAACGATTTTTCGGCTATATCTAAGCTAAAGGTCGTCATATGTTTTTTATCTGGCGTAGAATATGATCTGATTTTGATACCGGATTCGGTAACTTTTTCCTGATAATCTATTTCTCCGCAAGCAAAGGCTAGTAGGTATGTACTCATAATCGGAGTTTCCATGAAAGTAACAGTTTTTAAGTCATTTTTAACTATAGTTTTTTCTTCCTCGGTATTGGAAATTATAACGTCTGATTTATCGGAGGATAAAGTTAGCTTAAAGATTGCTTTGGCGTTTGGTTCGTCTATACAAGGGAAGGCTTGTCTGGCATGATGACTTTCGAACTGAGTGGCAATGATGACTTTTTCTTTACCGTTATCCACGAAACGTGACGGATAAATTCCATCGAGGTGTTTAGTGATGTTGCCTTTGA
This sequence comes from bacterium, assembly GCA_021778165.1. Next base: position 1,889 of record JAJYCU010000037.1, read on the forward strand.
AAGTCAGTTTAACAATGTAATGCCCCGGATAGATTAATTTGTTAAAGTGGATGCGGACTTCATCATAACTTCTTTGGTGGTTGATGCGAGAAATTTCTAGCTCGGTCTTAGAATCTTTATTGAGATGTAAAACTTCGGCTGAAATAATTGTTAGTCCTTTTTGGTGGAATGTAATCCTTTTGGAAGGTTTTCCTACTTTAAAACCGTCGATTAAAACTTCTCCATCAAATGTTAATTTAGTTTTATTGATGTTTAGTTTCAAATCATATCGGTTCGGTTTGTAATATGAAATAAGGCGTCGTATCTTAGGCATTTTTATAGTTTATCAAAATCAAAACAGTCTAGTCTATTTTAATAATTGACTTGTTAGTCTATTTTAAGTTAAAATGACTGTAGTGAATTCCGGCCGGAAGGTCGGTTTTTTTAATTAAAATGTGTTAGGAGTAACAAATGGATTTAGATGTTAAACAGCTGGCACTTGCTATTAGAACGATTGCTGAAGAGAAAAATTTACCGGAAGATGTTGTTAAATCGATTGTCGAACAAGCCTTGATTGCCGCATATAAAAGAGATTTTGGCGATAGAGAACAAGAAGTCAGAGTTAATATAAATTTAAACACTGGTGATGTAGATATATATGCCAACAAATCAGTCGTTAATAGCGTCGAAAACTCTACTTTCGAAATTTCACTCAGTGATGCCTCTGCTATGAAAAAAGACGTTAAAATCGGCGATGAAATTGAGGTTCATGAAAAAGTTGAAACTTTCGGTCGAGTTGCTGCACAAACCGCCAAGCAGGTTATGGTTCAGAAACTTCGAGAGACAGAAAGAGATATCATCTTGGAAGAATTTGAGGATAAAATCGGTACTATTATTAATGCCAATGTCGCTCGAGTTGAAAATAATTTGGTGCGCGTAGATCTAGGTAGAATTCAAGGAATTATGCCTAAGGCAGAACAAATTCCAAATGAGCATTACTATCCAGGTCAAAGGTTGAAGGTTTATTTAAAAGATGTCGAGAAAGGTTTTAGAGGCCCACAGCTATTACTTTCGAGGGGTTGTGCTGAGTTTGTAGAACTATTGTTTAGAAATGAAGTTCCCGAAATGGAGAGCGGTGCTGTCAAAATAGAAGCCATAGCCCGTGAAGCAGGCGTTAGAACGAAACTAGCGGTCTCTTCGGCTATTAAAGGGGTTGATCCTGTTGGAACCTTTGTAGGTGGTCATGGTACTCGTGTAAATGCAGTTATGTCTGAAATTGGTGATCAAGAGAAGGTTGATATAATTATTTTCGATGAAGATTCTAAAAAGTTTATAACTAATGCGCTTAGCCCAACTAGAGTTAATGACGTTATATTTGAAGGTGATCCTGCAAGAGCGACCGTTCTAGTAGATGAAGATCAACAAAGTATTGCTATTGGTAAAAGTGGCCAAAACGTTCGATTAGCCTCCAAGTTAACTGGATTTGAGATAGATATTAAGGCTTCGACTGTAACTAAACCTGAAGAAGTAAAGACCGAAAATATACAGATTGAAGAAGCTCCCAATATGAAGGTTGAAACAGTTAAATCAGGTAAACTAAAGAAAAAAACAGATCTTGAAAACGATTTGCTTGAAGCGATAGAAGAACACGGCGAATAAAAATATTGGCACTCTTGACATGTGAGTGCTAATTTCTTATTATTTATTTATAGACGTTTTGATATAAATCGTTCTAGAAAAAGTTATAATAAGAAAGATAATATGTTTCCAAATAACGATCCTGATTTTAGAGAATTTTTAAATCATCTAACTAATAATGCAATATCTTCGTTGCGACAGGCCGAACTGATTGCCAGAAGCTTAGGTAGCTCATACGTCGGTACAGAGCACCTTTTATTAGGCGTTCTTGCTCAAAAAGAATCAATTGGCGCCAAGATTTTCGATAAAGCTGGTGTAACATTTGAAAAAACTAGACTAGCTATAAAAGTTCAACCAAAAAATATTGCCTTAAATGAACCAATGAAAGGTTTCTCTGAGACCGCCAAATTAACTTTAAAAATGGCTTATGATGTTTCTCAGGAATTTAACCAAGAGTTTTGCGGTACTGAACATATAATATTCTCGATTCTAAATCAGAAAAATTCTAAAGCAACTGAACTTTTAAGGAATGTTAATGCTGATGTTAATGCTGTTTTAAACGAGCTTACTAATCTTTTAAATCGTCAACAATACGAAGAAGATAATCGAGATTACAGGCTTGGAGCTAAAAGAGCTACAAAGAACTTCCAGAAATCGGCCCTAGAATCTTTTGGTACAGACTTAACACTGATGGCCAAAAGCCATAAGTTAGATCCAGTTGTAGGCAGAGATGATCAGATTAGTCGTTTAATCACTATTTTAAACCGACGAACTAAAAATAACCCAGTACTAATTGGTGAGCCAGGTGTTGGTAAAACTGCAATTGTTGAAGGTTTAGCCCAACGAATTGTAGCTGAGGATGTACCAGATAGTTTACTCGATAAAAAAATAGTAGTACTTGATTTAGCGGCTATGGTAGCTGGAACTAAATATCGTGGTGAATTTGAAGAACGACTTAAAAAGGTCATGCAGGAACTTGAAAAAGATAAAAAGACAATTTTATTTATCGATGAGTTGCACTTAATTGTCGGTGCTGGTTCGGCGGAAGGTTCGATGGATGCTGGAAATATCCTTAAACCTGCTTTAGCTCGAGGAACTATTCACCTAATCGGAGCAACCACAACTTCTGAATATACAAAATACATCGAAAAAGATGCAGCTCTAGAAAGAAGGTTGCAACCTATTCAAGTCCAAGAAACATCTCCGTCAGAAACCTTGGCTATACTAAAAGGATTAAAGAAGCATTATGAGTCCTATCATGGTGTTAGTATCTCTGATGAAGTTCTTGAAGATGCCGTTCGACTTGCTTCAAGGTATATCCATGATCGTTATATGCCCGATAAAGCGATAGATTTAATTGATGAAGCAGCTGCTCACCTAAAGGTTCTAAAAGTTAAAACCAGTCCTGAGGTTAGAAACCTTCAAAAAGAGCTCAAGTTGTTAAATGCTCGAATAGAAGATGCTGTCGATTCTGAAGATTATGAAAAAGCAGCTCAATATAAAACTAAAGCATCACAAATAAACTCTGAACTTAGTAAGCTAGGTAAGGCTCAAAGAAATAAGCAAAGGTTAAGCCTCACAGTAGAAGATTTATCCGATGTGGTATCACGTATGACAGGTATACCACTTAAAAAGGTTATCGCCTCCGAAGCCTCTTATCTCCTTCAGCTTGAAAAAATATTAGGCAAACAAGTTATCGGGCAAGATGAAGCTACTAAAGTAGTCGCTTCGGCCATAAGACGTAACCGTTCTGGTGTATCAAGCGAAAAAAGACCGATTGGTTCATTCGTTTTCCTTGGACCTACCGGAGTTGGAAAAACCGAATTAGCAAGAGTACTTGCTAGAGAGTTTTATGGTTCAGAATCAGCCTTGATTAAGCTGGATATGAGTGAATTTGGCGAACACCACACTGTCTCGAGGTTAGTTGGTGCTCCTGCAGGCTATGTTGGCTATGAACAAGGCGGACAACTGACTGACAAAATCAGACGTCAACCTTATAGCCTTGTATTATTCGATGAAATTGAAAAAGCGCACCCTGATGTATTCAATATGATGCTTCAAATTCTAGAAGACGGCTACTTGAGTGACGCTAAAGGCAAACGAATCGATTTTACGAATACTATCATCATTATGACCTCTAATTTAGGAGCAGAAAAGCTTCAAAAGGAAGCTGCTTACGGTTTCGGGGTGTCAGATAAATCTCAACTAGAAGATTTGGATCAAATCCACCAAGCAAACAAGGTCAATGTCATGGAAGAATTAAATAAACTGCTAAGACCTGAGATGTTAAATAGGATTGATAAGGTGATAGTTTTTAGGGCATTAACCAAGATTGATGTTAAAAAGATTATTGATCTTCAAGTTAATGAATTAAAAAATCGAATGATTAAATTTGGCATTGGCATATTATTGACCAATAGTGGTAAGAATTATCTTCTTAAAGAAGGGTATGATGCTAAAAATGGTGTTAGGCCACTTAGAAGATTAATTCAAGACACAATCGAAGATTACATCTCAACGAACTTGCTTGCTAATAAATTATCTAAAGGTGATATTGTATCGGTGTCTGCTAAAGCCGGGCAACTTGAATATAAGATATTAAACGAAGCTACTGTATCTAAATAGTCTTTTGTCTTAATATAATTAGGATGGGTTTAAAAAACATCTTTAAAAAAATTTCCGTTCTGGTTATTTTCGTTTCCGTTGGTTATTTAATTTACTACAATCGTTTTAGTATTTACGACCAGGCTATTTTATATAATTATAAAGTTCCAACTTTAGTCAGTCAGCTGGCAAACGAAGATACGATGACTCCAGTTTCGAGACAAATTTTCTATATTAATCATCCTAGTTTCTTAGATAAGAGTCATTTTTCTAAACTTTGTCCCAATAACCTTCCATCTCAGGAAATAATACTCGGTTGTTATTACCCCAACGAAAACGGCATTTATATCCTCAGTGTAACTGATCCAACTCTAAATGGTATTATGCAGGTAACTGCTGCTCATGAAATGCTTCATGGAGTTTATTCTAGACTATCCTCTACTCAAAAAAACTATCTTAACGGATTGCTTCTAAACTTTTTTGAACATGATTTG
>JAJYCU010000038.1 GCA_021778165.1 bacterium
ACCATTTAGACCAAGTGGTATAAGATTAGGTACACCGGCTATTACTACTAGAGGACTAAAAGAACCAGAAATGGTTAAAATAGCTGAGTGGATGATGCTTGCAATTAATAATTATAAAGATGAGGCATTTTTACGAAAATTAAAAGGTGAAGTTGTTGAGTTTTCACTTAATTTTAAATTACCCAGCGATTTGCGGTAGAATTTGTGGTTCTTGGGTTAATTTAATCCCCGTCTTTTTATAAACTACGTCAATAATATAGTTTCTAAAAATAATTAATTGATTTGTTGAGGTACCAGTCTCATTAATAATTACTAATGCTTGGTTTTTCCAAGTAGCAAAGCCACTACTTGGATCATGGAAATCTTTTAGGCCACAATACTCAATTAACCACGCCGCAGGAATTTTGACATTATCATCATCTACTTTCCAGTGGGGTATGGATTGGTTAAGATTTCTTTGTAGGGTAAAAAATTGGTTGAAAGTGATTGTTGGGTTTGTAAAAAAAGATCCATTGTTAGGTATGACCGTTGGGTCAGGCAGCCTAGATTGTCGTATATTAATCACGGCTTCTCGGATATTTTGCGGGTTAATTTCGTTGATGTTATTTTGAACAAAATAATCTTTTATAGTTGGGTATAAATTATCAGCTGGTTTAGTTTTCTTTAAGTTTAGAGTTATAGCAGTAATTAGATATGGATTTTTCGGGTTATCTTTAAAAACGCTCGTACGATAGGCAAGTTTACAGTCACTAGCACTTATTATCTTGTACTGTTGATCAGTTTTATCAAATACTTCAACATTGATTAAAGTTTGGGATATCTCTTGGCCATAAGCACCAACATTTTGAATTACTGTTGATCCAGTTGAACCAGGTATTAGACTTAAAGCTTCGATACCCGTTAAATTAAGATCAGTACTTTTTTTAACTATTTCATCCCATTTCTCGCCAGCACCTATCGTTATAAAAACATTTTCTTCATCTTCATTAAAAACTCTAAAGCCCATAATCTTATTAATTAATAAGATTCCATTAAAACCATCATCGGACCAAATAATATTACTCCCACCACCAATCATAATAGTTTCTAAGTTGTTTTTTAATGCCAATGATATAGCTTCAGATAAATCATCACGATTATTTATTTCAATTAAGTACTTTGTAACGCCACCTAATTTCATGGTTGAGTAATTTTTTAGAGATATATTTTGCTGTATGTTTAACATCTTATAATCCTATTATACGATTTTTAACCATTTTACTTAAATGCTCTAATTTGAGATAATATAGGTATTCAAATATGAATAATCCGAAAAAAAATCAACCATACTCTGAGCTAGGAATTTTTTTAAAGAAATTTCGAGAGAAGAATCAAGAAACTTTAAATGATGTTTCTAGTGCTGTTGAAATCGACCCTAATTTACTCGAGAAAATTGAAAAAGGACAAGATAGACCAACGGAAGATATCTTAATCTTATTAATAAATCACTTTAAACTAAAAGATAATGAGGCTTTAAACGTTTGGAAGCTAGCAAATTATGATGATATTAATTTGATCGATAGTTTAGGTGTTAACAATAATTTTACTAAACCTGAGAATATCATAAACGCTAATTTAGTAATGGTTATGCCATTTGACGCCAGACCGCTTTATTCTGATAATTTTGAAGTAATAGTTGGCCCCAGTGGTTTGGTTCTAAATTTTAATCAAAATTTACCTAATAACCAGACATTACCAATCACAAGAATTGGAGTAAGTTTAGATCAGGCAAGTCAAATAATTAAGTCGCTTGAAACAGCCTTACTCCAAGCAAAGTATAATAGTGGCCCAAAGAGATTAAATTCACCAGAAGATCAGTCTCAGAAGTAAAGTATAAAAGAATAGTCTAATTATGACAGGTCGAACCCACGATTTAGCAGCAGTTTCATTTCTTGGTTTAGCTTTTGTACTTTCTCCTTTAGAAAAAATATCAATAACAACTCTTTTTTTGTGCCTATTATTTAACCAGATTGGTGGAATATTACCCGACATTGATCAACCAACGGCACCACTTTGGAAAAATTTACCAGTCACTAAATCAATCGGAAGGATTATTGATAAGGTTTTATTTGGTGGTCATAGATTTTTAACTCATTCCATAGTCGGGCTAGGTATCTTCACTTTGTTAGTTTATTTCTTACTTAATATTTTCCATTCTTCTAATATTAATAACAATCTAATCATAGCGTCATTCTTGATTGGTTATTTGTCTCACCTTATTTTCGATAGTATCACAAAAGAAGGAGTACCATGGTTGCTACCGATTACAAAAAAATTCGGTATTCCACCTACAAAAAAGTTAAGAATTGAAACTGGTGGTTTTATTGAGCATTTAGTTGTCTTCCCAGCTTTAATTATTTTTGACTTCGTACTTGTATTAGAAAACTATAATATGATTCTCGTATTTTTTAAGAATTATCTAATTAGATAAATAATAAGCTTGTTTTTTTAATTATTTAGATTAATACTTAAAATTATAAATACTTATTAAAAAGGGGAATACAAATGGCGCAATTATACATATACAGTTTCTTAGCTGGATTATTTGGTGTGAACGGGTTGCCACACTTTATTAGTGGTGTACTTGGTAAAAAACATTACACACCATTTAGTGCTTCATCATCAGCAGTTGTTAATGTGATGTGGGGTTGGATTAACTTTGTGATAGCCGGGATGCTAGTATATTACGCTAATGTCCATGCTCATTTACTAAGAGCTTTCGCTCTAATTGCAATTGGTGCATTAATTATGGCTTGTTTTGATGCTTATATATCATCTAGACAGACTGTCAAAAAATAATTATTTATTAACACCGCTATTTTGTCTTATTAACTCAATGCAGCCAAATATAACTGCTTCTTCTGGGTTTTTTGCTTGAAGTATTGTTGGCTTAGGTATTATTTTATCTAGCTTTTGATCGATAGTTAGATTAATTAATTCACCATATTGACTAAAAAATGATCCAATACTGCCACCTATAACAATTAGTTCTGGTTGAATTAGAGGGATAATAGTTAGTAGACCTTCAGAGATATTATTAGCTATTTCTTGCCATATTACCTTATCCGTAATATCTTTAGCGAATTTACCATAATTTTCGACAATTGATTTACCAGAGGCAAATTTTTCCCATTCAACTAGCTGTCCATCATGCTCTAACATTATTTTACCGGGTTCGATATTGAGCAGGCTATTATCAAGTTGTTGATTTATAAGGAATGACCCGCCTATACCAGTCGATATTGTTAAATATAAAACTTTCCTATAAATGTCTTTAAATACTATGGATTCATATAGACCGGCTAGGTTAGCATCATTACCGAAATATACTGGACAATTAAATAATTTATTAAGGTCATATTTAGGGTTAACATTTTGCCAATTTAAATTTCCACCTGCGTTAATTATCTCATCCGTCTCAACATCTATAATACCGGGAGCGGCTATAGCAATCGAGTTAAACTTATCTACGTTGAACTTTGCTATGTTATTCTTTAAATCATTTAGAAAATCTTTATAATCAGGAGATGTAATTATTTTTATTTTATTAATAATTTCAAAGTTTTGATTAATCAATGCAATTAAAGTTTTTGTTCCACCAACATCTATTGCTAAATACATAATCTATATTTTAACAAATATTTACAAAGTTATAGTTAATTATTTTTTTTCGTTTATAATATCTGTTAAGAATAATTTATGCACCCGTAGCTCAGTGGATTAGAGTGTCTGGCTTCGAACCAGAAGGTCGCAGGTTCGAATCCTGCCGGGTGTACCAGCTTCTTTAGTTTAGCTAAGGATTTACTTTATTGTTAAAAATAGTAACCTAATTATTTATTAGATTGCTACGAGTCAAATTACTAATCAACTTTATTATATTATTTTTAAAAATGAATAAAACTAAGCATTTAAGTTCTATAGTGAGTGTATTAAATATTTCTCGTCGTTTATTGGTGATACTATGGCGTGAGGATAAAAAACTTTTTATTGGGAATACATTTGCAACAATAATTCCTGGCATAATTCCCTACATTAATGCTTATGTCTACGCACTGATTATTAATTTCATAATTAGTGTAATTGGTGGGCATCACCATAATTATAGTTATCTTTATTTGCTTATCTTGATTCGTATTTTAATGCTTTTTGTCCAAGATGTTGCATTTACTGCTCAACAAAGGTATCTTTATATTTTTAATAATAAAATCCCTTTAATATTTTCACAAGCAATGATGAAACAGTTATCTCGACTGGATATACCACTTATTGAAAATAGTGATTTTCAAGATAAGTTCCAGGGCGCAAAAGATAATGCAGTTTGGCGACCATCAAGTATGCTTACTAATATTTTCTATTCGATGCAAAGTCTTATACAGCTTTTGATAGCTGCTGCGTCGTTATTTTTATTAAACTGGGTATTTGGTATGATTATTTTGCTAACAGCATTACCAACTTTTTTTTACCAAGCCAAAAATGCTAAAAATGTTTGGAGTATTTGGTCGGAAAATTCGCCATATCGTAAACGTTTTAATTACCTATATTATCAATTACAGGATCCACGGAGTGTCAAAGAATTAAAAATTTTTCATTTAACTCATTATTTTGCCAAACAAAATAAAATAATTGGTGATAAATTTGCCTCCGAAAATTTAGCAATACTTAATAAAAATTTCTTATCTGGCCTCATATCTAATCTAGTTAATGTTGCTGGATATGGTGTAGTTGAGGTATATATTTTCCTAATTACTTTATCTAAAAGAATATCAATTGGAAGTCTAACTTACTTTACAACAGCATTATTTAACTTTCAAAGTGGTGTCAATGGTTTATTCAGAATAACAACTGTTATGTTTGATGACAGTCAATACGTAAAAGAAATATTTGAAATATTAGATATTGAGCCTAAGATAATTTCACCGTCTAATCCTGTTGTTCTAAACTTAGATAAAGCACCAATAATTGAGTTTAAAAATGTTTCATTTTCTTATCAAGGATCAGATAAAAAAGTACTGGATAACTTAAATATAATTATTAAACCTGGAGAAAAAGTAGCATTTGTCGGAGAGAATGGCGCCGGTAAAACTACGTTAATTAAATTACTCTGTCGATTTTATGATGTTGACGAAACTGAAATTTTAATCAATGGAATAAATATAAAACAGCTAGATTTAGATACTTGGTATGAGCATATTGGTGTAATATTCCAAGATTTTCTAAAATACGAATATACATTACGAGAAAATATTTGGTTTGGTAGGGTAAACAAGCCTGAATTAATGGAATTAATTATCAAAGCTTCTAACCAATCAGGAGCAGATGCTGTTGAGAAAACTCTAAAGAATGGGTATGATCAAATGCTTGGTAATACTTTCAAAGAAAGCATTGAATTATCCACTGGACAATGGCAGAAAGTCGCATTAGCCCGGGGTTTTTATCGTAATGCCCCGGTCCTCATATTAGACGAACCTACTTCAGCAATTGACGCAAGGGCAGAACAAGAAATATTCAAAAAAGTAGAAAAGTTAACTGTCGACAAAACAGCAATTATAATCTCGCATCGCTTTTCTACTGTAAGAAATGCAAATAAAATATATGTAATAGATAACGGCAAAGTTATTGAGTCGGGGACGCATAAAGAATTGATGGAAACCGATGGTATATACGCCGACTTATTTAATCTTCAAGCTGAAGCTTATAGATAAATACCACGAATTATTTCTAAAAATAGACATTTAACTAAAAGTTATATTTTATTTTAAATAAATCGTAGGTCTTTAGTAGTTTGTTGGAATGCAATTAGGGCTAGCTCTATACTATCTAAATCCTTAACAGTTTTTGCTTCGTGAAAACTTCCAGAAAACGATTGATGTTCCAGACTCCCGTTACCTTTGACGATATATTTAAAATAAGAGCCCGTTGAATCTTCTACGCCGAATGACGCAACTATATCGGAGCTTCTTCCAGAACTAAAACCTGAACCATGGACCAACTCAGATAAGGGGTCAAACCCTTCAACTTCTATTATTTCAATTTGGTCGGTACGAGGATTTGAAATCACAGCTTGTAGGGCTATTTTAGTTTCAACCCCATCGCCGACGACTGATACACCATTTATTATTTTAGTTGACATGAGCCTGGCATTAGGGCCTGACTGACCTAGATCAGTGGTGATTAAACGGGGTCTATTAGATATAAAAGTACCATTAATTAGTGGTTTATGTTCATCTCTTTTTAAGACCATGGATTTTAAATAATCATTTATTGTAGCAATAAATATATCACGCTTTTCCTTGAATTCTGGTGTCCGGTCACTCTCATTCTCCAAACGTAGGGCGGTTGCTTCTTGATCTTTATTGCTTAACGGATCGTTATTCATAATAATAGATTAACATAAAATTCATAAAATGTCAATATATTCGTAGTAACTCACCAGCATTGCAACCTAAAAGGTAGGCTCCGTATACTGTAAATACTATCAAATAACTACAGAAAGGAGCCTACCATGGCTTATTCTATCAACCCTAACTTACCTAAAGCTAG
>JAJYCU010000039.1 GCA_021778165.1 bacterium
GAATATAAATCTAAGTATTATAAGTATCAATGATAGTAAGGACCCAGATGATTTAATTAAAAAAGACCCTGGTCTTTGGGTTAAGGCTATTGAAAACCATCAATATGCCTTAGATTGGTTAATTAGTAGGTATTTAACAGTTTACGATATTAAATCAGCTGAAGGTAAGAAAAAATTTACTGATAAAATGTTGCCAATTGTTAATAAACTGCAAGACGAAGTTGAAAAAGAATTCTATTTAAATAAAGTATCCGACATTATAGAAATAGATCGAAATGCTATTAATAAAAAAAGTCAGAATTATTTGTCTGAGGTTGTAGCTTTAAAAAGATCGAAAGTCAACATCAATAGTCTCAATAAATCTAATCAAGAGTTTTTAAAAGTCGAGGATAAGTTTATTTGTTTAGTACTTTTAAGGCCAACTTTAAGGGAATTACTAAAGCCTCTAAAGAAATCAGTATTTATTCAAGAAGATTCAATAAATATTTATAGTTTATTATCAAAAACTCCAGATTTTGATTTTAACAAATCTAAAGCTAAATTAACCGAGTTTAATATTTCGACTGATTATGTTAAAATAATAGTATTATTATACGAAGAATTGTATCAAAAACTCGACTTAGATAGCCTATATTATGAGGCAAGTTTTCTTAGATTAAGATTAGTCGACAATTATGTGAAATCTCAAAAAGATGATATTCAAGAAAAGCTATTGTTAGCAAATGATACTGAAGTTGAAGCATTACTAAAAAATGTAAATAATTTAAATACATTTTTAAATAAGATTAAAAGGAGTTAAATTAACATGGGAAGAAAACCTAAATCAATTAAATCTGATAAAACTCAAAAAAAACAAGCAGTTCCATTAACTCGTGATGAATTAGTCACTAAGGCTAAAAAAGATGGTCATATCTCTCAAAAAATTATTAATGATCTATACCCGGATGTATCTGAAAATGCAGAAGCATTGGATAATTTATTTACAGAGTTGGCTGAAGCAAACATTGAGATCACTACTTCAGAGCCACCAGAAAATAGTCATTTTAGCGACGAATGGATTATTGACGAAGAGGAAGAACCAACTGAAGAGGTTACTACTGGAGTTTATTTAGATGATGACATAGCTGATGATTCTGTTAGATTATATCTAAGAGAAATCGGAAAAATACCCCTTCTTTCATCTGAAGATGAATTAGCCTTAGCGCACAGAGTAATTAAAGGCGAGCAAGCCGCAAAAGACCAGATGGCTGAAGCTAATATGAGATTAGTAGTATCAATAGCCAAAAGATATGTCGGTAGAGGTTTAGACCTACTTGATTTGATTCAGGAAGGCAATACAGGACTACTTAGAGCTGTTGAAAAGTTTGATCCTGATAAAGGTTTTAAGTTTTCGACTTATGCCACTTGGTGGATTAGGCAGGCTATCACTAGAGCAATTGCCGATCAAGCTCGTACAATTCGTATACCAGTTCATATGTTTGAAACAATTAATAAACTTTTACGAACCCAAAGAAGATTAACTCAAGAGTTAAATAGAGAGCCAACAAATGAAGAAATTGCTGTAGCCATGGAACTTGAAGTCGATAAAGTAGAACACATAATGAAAATAAAGCAAGATATTACATCTTTGGATGCTTCAATACGAGATGATGAAGAAGACTCAGTCTTATCTGATTTTATTGAAGATGAAGATACAATAACACCAGAAGAATCTGCTACTGGCCAACTATTAAAAGAGCAAGTTAAAGATATGCTAGCAGCCTTAACTGATCGAGAGCAAAAAATCATTAAACTACGGTTTGGCCTTGATGATGGTAAAAGTCATACTCTAGAAGAAGTCGGACAAGAATTTTCTGTTACTCGAGAAAGAATTAGGCAGATTGAAGCTAAAGCATTAGCTAAACTCAGAAAACACCGTGATGCAAAAAAACTACATGATTATATTGGATAATGACTGATTTAGGCCTTAGAATTATCGGTATAAGCGGAACGAATGGATCCGGCAAAGATACCGTATCAAATATATTGGCAGACCTGCTTAACTATAAATTTATTTCTGTTAGTCAGTTTTTGCGTCAAGAGTTATTAAAACAAGCCAAAGAAATTAACCGAGAAAATACTAGAGAATTAAGCAATCACCTAGAAATTAAATATGGTAAATCGTACTTAGTAGAAGAAGCGATTAATCAGTATAAAAAATTCAAAGATGAATTTGGTGGTTTAGTGGTTTCGTCTATTAGGAATACCAATGAAGCTAGCAAGGTGAAATCTTTAAATGGGATTATGGTTTGGGTTGATGCTGACCCGGAAATTAGATATCAGAGAATAAAGGATAATCTAAATCGAGATAGACCAGCCGATGACGATGTATCATTTAGTGATTTTTTGAAACAAGAAAACGAAGAAATGGCATACAATAAAAATAATCAGAATTTAAATACGGCGGAAATTAAAATAATGTGCGACATTACGATTTTAAATAATAATAATCTAGGTAGCCTAAAAAAAATACTAACTGAAAAGTTCTTGATAAAGTCTAATTAGCTCTTTTTTTGTATGGTTTCTACCATATAAAAAGATGATCTTTATGATTATAAATATCATAGCAGAAAATATTACAAAAACTATATCATTGAAATTTAGTTTGTTTAGATATCGATTGAAATAATTACCATATATAATAAATGCAAGACTTATAACAGAAATCAAAATTAAACCAAACGTTGACTTATTTGAAGTTAATCTATTAATTAAGTCTTTATGATAAAAATTAGTTTTTTCGAAAATAACGTTTATATAATTTAAAAATATTAGGGTAACTAAAGTCATCGTTATTGCACTTAAATAAATTGGGTTTGATGTTGAAATATAGTATGGAGTTAAGCCAAATCTAACAAAATATAAAATGAAGTTTGAATAGGCTAAAATTGCCATAGTTATTGACCAAAAAATTATTCTTGTTAGTGCTTCTTTATCTATTAGGTTTGCTTTTATTGATTTTAATTCTTGGTTATAGTGTTTGTCTTTAAGTAAAGACCTATTTGGTATAACTTGACCTATTAATATATAAATAATAATTAAACTTGGCGTAATAGCTGTAGGTAGGTTAAAAAATTTAATAGTTAAAATTCCGACAATTATCAATATTAGTGCAGCAATACTATTAGTAAATAATGAATAATAAATTTTCACTATATTTAGAACTTTTTTCTTAGATTCAATAATTAAATTTATTAATTGGTACAGGTTTGTTTGTTCGATATTTATTAAATACTTTATGGATAATTCTTTAAGCGAGTTATCGTTAGAAACTATTCCGTTTGACACTAGCTTGAGGGCGGGTAAGTCTTCAATACTTTCTCCGACATAGCTTATGGTTGTTCCCATTTCATTTAGTCGTCTAATAATTTCAAATTTTATCTCGCTATTATTTTCTATAATAATTAGATGATTGACGTCATCGTTTAAATATTGGTCTATATAAGATAAATTATTCCCAACTATGGTTTTAGTTTTAATAGGATTATTTTTCTTTAACCCAAGTATCATATTTTTTAAATTTTGACTTTGATAGATATTTCGGCAAAAAGTAATAAGTTTAATGTTATGATTCCTGGCTCTATATAAGGATTCTATATTTTTACTTTCAATCATGTCATTTATTTCTATTTGGCCAAGATACGTCAGTTCGCTCAAAATTTCTGATGTTTTAAATTTTTTCTTTTGTAGGTTAAATTCTTTATACGCATATCCCAAAACAATTGATTCCGAGTTTTGGATTATGCTATCAAAATATTTAAAATCTAATTTATTAAAAGGTCTAATCGTTTCATTATCTTGGATATCTTTAATTTTATTAATCAATAAATCTGCTGGCGCTTGAATATAGCAGATAATTTTTTTATTGTCTCTAACAATCGATATATTTATATTATGTTCCAAAGTTATGAAATCAATTTCATCTGAGTTAAAAAAAGTTTGTTCAGAATCTAACTCCAAGGAATTTATAAATCTATGGACCGTATTTGAATAATACGACTCGTTGAATCTTAAGTTTGAGTTATCGTTATAATATTCGGATAAAATCTTTGGCTGGCTGGAGTAGTAGAGTGAGTTATAGAACATTCTTAGTTGTGTTTTTTTTGAATTCAATAATTTAAAATCACTTGGGTTATACTCTGTATAACCAGTGTATAGTTTTGATATATATTCTTTTTCATTTGAAAGAAATAAATTATCGTAACTTGAGATTAATAGGTCTGTTTCAGACAAAGATTGATCAGTTTCGCTAGACATTGTTTTGCTACCATTTTTAAATAGATTTTTAAAATTTATTAAAAAACTAAATGGCATAGCTATTATTAAAATAGATAAAATGATGTTACCTAGGATATAATTATCAAATTTTAAAAAATTTAGATTTAAAAAATAGAAACCGAAACATAATATAATAGCCGATGCCATTATTAGTTGCGAAGTTTTCGCCCTGATGTCTGAAAAATTAGATACGTGTTTTTGGATTATTTGCTTCAGTGAAAGAATTTTGCCAAGTCTTGTTAACATACCTACTTGAAAAATTACACCATATCCAGAGCCTTCTATTATCTCATCTCCAGTAAATACATAATTTTCTAAACTAAGTTTATTGTGCGGATTCTCTAAATTTTTTATCTGATAACTTTGGTTTGAAGTATAGTGGCTCTTAATAACGGTCATACTTTCGATTTTTAATAAACGTATGTCGGCTGGGATTATAATATTTTTTTCATAATAAACGATGTCACCTACAGTTAGATCTTCAGTATTTACATATTTTAATTTTCCGTTTCTTTTAACCTTTATTTTGTTTATTTTTAGTGATTTACTGATATTTTCTTCAATTTTGTTATTTACACTAAAAAGATTTACTACTTCAATAATTATGATTGCAAGAATGATACTTAGTACAAATAGATTATCATCTAAAATCGCAAAAATTATAACTATAAAATAGTATAAAAACTTTGCTTTATAATATTTTGGTTTAGCGGTACTGAAATATAATTTGGGTTTATAATTCTTAAAACTATTATCGCCATATTTTAAGATGTTTTTGAGCACTCTTTTATCCGATAGACCACCCATATCAACCTTTAGAGAGTCAAGGAGTTCTTTGTCAGACATATTTAGGAAATTTTTATTAATAACAAATGACATTTAATCTAATTATAAACTAGAGTTTAAATTCTTATGTTTATTTTTTAATTAATAATAACTGATCGGATGGGTTTATACTATATAAGATGGATGAAAGTAAAAAGTCATTAGTTGTGATTGATGGTAAGAGCGTATTCTATCGTGGTTATTATGCGATGCCCAATCTTTCAAATAAAAAAGGTTTACCAACAGGTGGTATATATGGTTTTACTTCGATGGCAATAGAACTTTTGAAAAGACTGAAACCAGATCATGTAGCTGTTGCTTGGGATAAACCCAAGACTAATATTAGAAAAAGACAGTCGATTTATCCTAACTATAAAGCAAATAGAAAACCAGCCCCAGAAGATTTTTATAAACAAATACCATATTTAATGGATTTAATTAAAGCTTTTGGCTGGAATTTATATGAATTTGACGATTATGAAGCTGATGATATCATGGGCACCTTAGCTTATAAAGCTTCAAATGCTGGGATAAATACTTATTTAGTAACTTCTGATTTAGATATGCTTCAGCTAATTGGTCCATTAGTGCATGTATATGTGCTAAAGACAGGTCTTAGTAATATTGAATTATTTTCACCTGAGTCATTTGTAACAAAATACGGCATAAATGTTTCACAATTTCTTGATTATAAAGCATTAAAAGGTGACAGTTCAGATAATATCCCAGGTGTTAGTGGTATTGGCGATAAAGGTGCCGTAGCTTTACTTAGCCAGTTTAAAACATTGGATAATATATATGATAATTTAGCGTTGATTAATTCAAAGATAGCGACTAAATTAGCTGAAGGTAAAAAGATGGCTTATTTAAGTAAAGAATTAGCTGAAATTTGGCTTGATGCACCTTTAGAAATTGATTTTTCTAAAGATAGAGATAGTTTGGTTGATAAAGAAAAATTAACTGATTTATTGAACGAATTTGATTTTAAAAGTTTAATTAAACCGGTCTCAGATTTATTTAATATCGAACAATCTTCGATGGTGAATAAAATATCTAATCAAGTAGAGTTACCTAAAAAACAGTACATATTATCAAAGTCTGATTTGAATATAGATTTTAAGTTTAATTCTGAGTATCTTTCAATCTATTGGAGATTTTCAGATAGGCAATCAAAAAATCTAAGTGTCTTCATGGTTAAGTCTAATAAAATAACTTATGTTTTTGATATAAATTCTATAGGTCTGGATCATTTTATAGGGTGGTTGAATAAGTATAAAATTTTTGAAAAAAAGATAATAGGCTACGATTTAAAAAAAATATTTAAATTTTGTCTTCAATATGCGTTAAAACTTCCTACAGAATTTCACGATATTCTCATTAGCTCATTTT
>JAJYCU010000040.1 GCA_021778165.1 bacterium
TACTTAAATTTAAGGGAATATTAATGCTAACATTAGTAGCATTAGTTTTAATATTAATAACAGCTTTAGGCATAACTACTAATCCGTAATAAATTCCGGCTATCAGTAAAATTATAAAAAGAATAATTAAGAAGAACCATGCCCTAAATTTATGGAAGTTTGGAATAAATAAACTCTTATCTTTTTTATGTTTAGGTTTCTTTGGTGGTTCAGCCTCAACTAAATCTTCTTTATTATCAATACTATTATCTTCGACAGGTATAGATGCCGCTGCTTTATCTAATTGACTGATAGGTAAATCGACTAAATCATCTTTAGATAAATTAATAATCTCTTCCTTATTGGAACTTATAAATTTAGATGATGGGTTAATTCCTTCAGTATTGATAGGTATTTCAGGTTTTGAATTAAGATCAGCTGATACATAAATCTTATTATCCGCAGCAAGGCTAATAACACTCGCATCATTAGTAATTAAAACTAATTTTTTTGCAATACTATCAGCAGCTCTTTTTAGAAGTTTTATATTTACACTACTCTGAAGAACAGCTGCCCGCTTTGGTAAAACCAATACTGCTAAATCGGCTGAACTAGACTCAACCTTATCAATAATAGTCGTAATTTCATCATCTATATCTAAATAAATTGTATCTTTTGTATTTGCCATTCTTAGACCTTTAACATCTTGTCAATTTTATCACGAATCGATAGATTAGCATTAGTATCAAACTGTTTTGTGTCTGCACCAACACGGAGTAAACCCATAGCTGTAATAAATGTATGATCATTAACTTTACCAGTTAAGTCCTTAATATCACTTACTTGTTGAGGTTTAATTAATCGAACAGTTGGTTTGTGTGTAAAAGGAAGATTTATATACCAATCGGTTTCTTCTAACCTATCAACTAATAGTTGAAGTGATGAACCTCCACCACATAAAAATAACCTATATGGTAAATGGTCTAATTTGTCGAATTCAGATAAGGCTAAATCAATACCACTCATCCAAGTTTTAGCAGTTTTATTAAGTGAAGCTTCAACTGCTGCAATTTTTGCTGCGGGAACTGTGTTTTCCGATAGTCCAACTTTCAGTAATTCAGCCATGTCGTAAGATACGCCTAAATCTCGCTCAATACCTTTAGTGAATGCCCTACCACCAATTCCAAACATTTTTGTACCCTGAACACCTCCATCAATAACGACGGCAATATCGGTAGTACCTCCACCAATATCTATTAAAATTGCACTGAAGTTCTGAGCGACCTTATTACCTAATACTGCCCTTGAAACAGCAAATGGCTCTGCGGCAACCGCTAGAAGATCTAAATCAAGCTCTAAGGCAGTTTTTTCTAACGCTGCAATATGGATAAGTGGAGCAAAAGCAGTATAAAGTGAAATAACTACTTCTTTACCCTGAAAACCAATCGGATTAGTAATTGGGTAACCGTCGATTTCAATATTAACTAAAGCCGAATTTACTAGTCTAACATTAACATCTCTACCGCCAGTCTCTTTATTCAATAATTCTTTGGCTTTTTCTTCAGCTTTAGTTTGAGCACTATTGATTATTTTCTCCATCTCTAAAGCATCAATGGATAGTTCAGGGTTAGGTCTAATTATTTTCATTGCAATAGTTGAACCTTTAACTAATTCCCCAGCAATGCCTATAACTGACCCTCTGATACTGGCATTAGCTTGAGTTTCAGCTTCTTTTAAAGCTTGATCACAATTTTCAACCACCGATGCTATGTCTGAAATAGCTCCAGCCTGCATATCACTTAAAGATTGGTGAACTTTCCCAACGCCAATGATATCAACCCCAGAAGTGTCTGGATTTATCTGACCAATTAATGCTTTAACGTATTCTGTGCCAATATCTAAACCAACTAAGAAATTATCATTCTTAGGCTCATTCACGTTATGTTTACCGTAACGTGACAATAACTTCTGTATTTGAACAGATATTATTTTTATATATTTCTTTATAGATGTAATTATCTTACTAAACATATTGCTTATTCTAACATAAATTAACTTAAACTAACCTCTATAAATTACTATTTACTAGATTTATTCTTATAAAATTCTTGTCTTTCGCCTAACCAAAAACTTATCAACATTAAAATTACAATAGCGTAACTTGGCCATATATATTTTTCAATATTAGAAAAAATACCATTACCAGCTGAGTTATTACTGATATTGGCGATAGAATTTTCCGAAGAACTATTTAAATTAACAATTGCCAACAATTGTAGGCTAGTTTGCTTCCCTTGAGTATCGGTTGTCGAGACAATTATTTTGTAGCTACCTTTGTAATTTTCAGTTTTTTTATAAATATGAGGAATTGAGATAGTACCATCACTTGCCTGAGAAATTAGAGAAGTTGTTGAGTCGCCCCAATTAATCGAGATAGCATAAGGTGGTTTACCACCTTCAAGGTCAAGTGGCAAATTAAATTGTTGGCCAACATTTACGCCTTGGTAATCAAAATTAGATTTTAAAATTAATGGGTTATCTAAACTTATATTTCCAGAACTAACATAATCGGTTTTAATTTGACTTGAAAGAGGCCCAGGACGATTAGTTAGATTAAAAATCTTTGCTTGAAGAATGTTAGAGCCACTAAGTAAGCTAACACTTATTGACCAAGTGTTACTTGAACTACAAAGTGCTACGCCACCAAACAAATTATTTTTTGTTAAAACTACGTAGCTAGGCGATTGACATGATCCATTAACATTAATCGTTGAGTTGTAAACTGTTGAGTTATTGTGAGGGTATAAAATTGTTGCTGATTGATTGATTGGTGCAGCTACAACAGTTGTTACGACATTATAACTAGCCGAGGCGGAAGCAATAACTATCTTTGACCAGCCAGTCAAAAAAACACCAACTAATAGAACTATTAATAACAAGGCTGGATAGGCTGTTTTCTTTTTTGGCAGAAAACGACCAGTATAATGGACATGACTAAGCTGCCAGATACTATGTCCGAAATTATCTATACCAATACCAGAATTAGCTTTTTTACTGATTTTATTTTTAGTCATTTTTTGTTTTTTGTTAGACTGGCTACAATATAACAGTAAAAACAGTAAAAAACAATATCTATTTTAAGACAGCTTTAATCCTTCTAACACCAGCCGATGAACTTTCTTCCTTAATAATATAAAATTTTTTATTTTCCTCTTTTAATTCATTAGTATGGTCAACATGAGGCCCACCACATATCTCAAAACTAAATGGTTTTGTCTCACCATCTTTAATCATCTTATAAACTTTTACCCTGTCACCATATCTATCACCAAATTGACCAAGTGCACCCAGCTCATCCCTTGCCACTTTAGTTGGATATTCTTTAAAAGAAATCTTAAGATCTTGATTAATTTGATAATTAACTATTTCTTCTACTTTTTTAATCTCTTCGGCTGTCATTTTCTGATTATGGCTAAAGTCAAACCTTAAACGCTCTTCTGTTATATTTGAACCTCTTTGAATAACATGATCCCCTAGGACATTTCTAAGAGACTGGTAAAGCAAGTGGGTAGCTGTATGATATTTTTTATGTATAATAGTTTGACCACCAAGCCCACCTTTAAAAGCTCCTTTGGTTGCCGTCTGACTCAATTGTCTTTGTCGGCTCATTAAGCCATCGAATTCATCTCGCCAAGTATCAGATAGTTCAACGTTTTTCTTAAATGCTTCCTCGATAATAAGTTCAACTGGGAAACCAAATGTATCGTAAAGTTTAAAAACATCTAAACCTGTTATCGATGCATTTTTGTAACTATTAAGCGATAACTGACAGATCTTATCAAATTCAAAAAGTCCTTTATTTAAAGTCTTTCTAAATAATTTTTCTTCAGTTACTAATATTTCAATAACCTTAGACTGGGATTTTAATACTTCATCAAAATCATCTTGATATAAACTAGTTATTACAGGTATAACTTCTTCAAAAAAATTCTGCGTTAAACCTAAGTCAAATGCAAATCTAATTGCTCTCCTGATTAATCGGCGCATAACGTAGCCCTGTTCTTTATTGTTTGGCACAAGTCCATCTACGGCTAAAAATGACGCTGCTCGGAGATGATCTGATATTATTCTCATACTCTCAGTATGACTCTGGTATTTCTTATCAGATAACTCTTCTAACTTTTGAATAATTGGTTTTAATAAACTAATCTCAAAGACATCTGGATTATTAATTGAAGCTGCTGTTATTCTTTCAAGTCCACCGCCAAAATCTACATTAGGTTTTTCTAATAATTCAAAACCATCCTTAGTTTTTAAATACGTCATGAAGACACTATTACCAATTTCAACAAATCGCCCACAGTCACAGTTTGGGTGACAATATTGGCCAAATTCTATATTATGAGCAACCCCAAAATCATAAAATATTTCACTATCAGGGCCACAAGGATCTCCGATTGGGGTTGATTCTTCATCTCCACCTCTGCTCCACCAGTTTTTTTGACCATCATAGAAAAAGATACGACCTTCAGACATACCTTTGTTATAACCGTCTTCTTCTGAGCCTATAACAACTTTTTTAGCCTCAATATTCTTAGATTTAAATAAACCTGACCATATTTCAGCTGATTCATCATCCTTTTTAATTTTAAATTTCTGATTACCGGCATAACATGTAACATACAACTTTGCTGGATCCAATTTTACTTTTTCGACTAAAAAATCAAATAACCAAGGTATTTGAGATTCTTTAAAATAATCACCGAGACTCCAATTACCTAACATTTCAAAAAAAGTTGTATGCCTATTATCACCAATGTCTTCAATGTCTTGAGTTCTTAGACATGTTTGAGAATCAACTAAACGATTACCATCTTGATGTTTCTGGCCCAATAAATAAGGTATTAGAGGTTGCATGCCAGAACTAGTGAATAATGTTGTTGGATCGTTCTGAGGGATTAAAGAAGCCCGAGGTATTTCATGGTGAGCTTTTTCTTTAAAAAAATCTAGATATAATTGTCTGATTTGTTGTGCAGTCATAGTTTAGAGTCTATTTTACCATCTATGTTTAACAAATAATACCGCCACCAAGAACCATCTCACCCTGATAGAAGACTGCTGACTGTCCAACTGTTACTGCTCTTATCTCTTCATCTGTTTCGATAGAGTATTCATTTTCACTTATTAATTCTAAATTTTTTACTTTAATTAAAGTCGCCCGATATCTTGTTCTAACCATAACATTATCTGAAGTTCTTAAGCGGTTGATGTTATTTTTAGTTAACCAATGCATCTGAGTTAACTTAATTTTATTAGACCATAAAGAATCCTGTTGAAGATCTCTAGTAACAAAAACTATGTTTTTAGCCATATCTTTTTTAAAGACATAGTATGGCAATCCACCACCGATGTCTAAACCGTGCCTTTGACCAATAGTATAAAATATTGCACCATCATGCCGACCAACTAGTTGATTGTTTTGATCTAGTATATCTCCTGGTTGTTGTGGGCCAAGCTCTGCCAATAAAAAGTCTTTTATTCCTACTTTCCCAACAAAACAAATTCCCTGACTATCTTTTTTCATAGCAGTAGATAAATTATTGGTTAATGCAATCTGTCTAACGTCTTTTTTTACATAATCTCCGATTGGCATTAAAGATTTTTCTAAAGAGTCTCTGCTCATTCGATAAAGAAAATAAGTTTGATCTTTATCTTTATCAATAGCTATATTCAAACTATAAACTCCGTCATTGTTAAGAATTCTTGCGTAATGACCAGTGGCAATTTTAGTAGCGCCTTCGCTAATTGCTAGATCTGAGAATAATTTAAACTTTATTTCTTGATTACACATTATATCTGGATTTGGTGTAATGCCAGTCCTATAACCATCTAATAAATAATCCACTACTTTTTGACGATATTCTTTTTCGAAATCATAAACTTTAAAAGGTATATCCAATTCGGTTGCCACCCTTTTTGCATCATTAAAATCATCCTTCCATGGGCAATTAAAACCTGGTAAATCTTTAGTCCAGTTTTTCATATATACACCAGTAACATTATGCCCAGCTTGCTTCAATAATAAAGCAGTAGTCGAACTATCAACTCCACCAGACATACCAACGTAAATATTTTCTACCATAATTTAAGTTATTATTTTAACAGATTAGAGCAAAAGTTTTAAATTAACCGCGTTGTTTTTCTAATTGTTTCCTAAGAGCGACAAGCTGATATTTGCCACCAATCCAAAAAGAAGCCAATATTAGAGGCAGCATTAATGCAGCCGGCCACCAGATAGTCTGAGGTTTTTGACTATTAACCAAGGATGAACCTTGATTCGGATTTGTTGTCGTCAATGCTACCGCACCATTTGCAACTCCAATAACTTGTAAAAAAGCTTGGGTATTATTTTTATCAGTTGCTTTGATAATAATATTATAGGTACCGGCTATCTTATAAATATGAGTGGCATTAATAGT
>JAJYCU010000041.1 GCA_021778165.1 bacterium
ACAACTTCAAAGATACAAAAAATAAAATTGTTACTATAATTAAAGATATATACTAGTCAGTACTAACCATATTACTGATAGCTAAAACTGGTACATGTAACAAATGGTCATTATCTAAATAGTCGAAATAGGGTGACAATAAAGCATCATTAAAAGTTACGCACAAAGCTCTAACAGCACTACCGCCTACAAACTGACCTATCTTAATAATCGAATACGTTACAAAAACTGCTTCGAAGTCGAGTCTCTGAAACTCATGATAAGAAACTTTCTCTGAAGAAGGGAACGAAAGTGGTATGGCAAATGCTTTAGTAGCCGATGTAAAATACTTCTGGTCGTTGATCTCTGCTTTTGTACAAATATCATCAAGTTCAATTAAGACTTTTTCTTCGACTGGGTTAGTGTCAAAATTATTAATGTTACCCAACTTACCCAGGTAACTTTTACCCAATTCAAAAGGATTTTTTATTAGACCGGACATATATAAATTATAAAGAAAAAAAGAAAAAATTGTACTAAAATATTTTTGACTAGTATAATTATAATCAAGATTGCTATCCTCCGGGCCCTAGTCATCTATCATTTTTAAGCATTAGTTTAGTCGTCACGAAAAAAGCTTTAGAACGGTCGCTCTTTTTCTATCGAATAAACTTCCAAAAAATAAAATCCGTCCTATAATCTCATATCCAATTTATTAAATGGAGCTTAAAAAAGATGGACCCAGTTATTTATATTAATAAAATAGTCGATGTTGTAGTTGTTTTTAATCACAAAAATAACCCCAATATTTGTATGCCTATAAGAATTAGATACCAAAACAAAAATATTGATTTAATTGAGCTTGGCTTAAGACACCCAACTAGAAAAGGTAGCCGATCAATCCATATTTTCGATATGAGTGATGGTCAAAATGACTATCGGTTAGAATTTGATTCAGAATCTCTACTCTGGAAATTAATAGCCATTACTAACACTAATTATTATGTTTGAATCTAATCTAAACAAAGAACAGCCTAAGATCATGCACATTGATCTAAATAGCGCCTTCGCAACGATTGAACAACAAGCCCATCCATCACTACGTAATAAAGCAATTGGCATAACTAACCGCATTTCACCTAATTGCTGTATTATAGCTGCCTCTTATCAAGCTAAAAGCATCGGCATCAAGGTTGGTATGGGGCTTAACGAAGCTAAGAAAATCAACCCCGAATTTATAATCCTAGAGTCTGACCCAGCTAAATATCATTATATCTACCAACAGCTAGTCTCTATTATGAAAAATTATTCGCCTAAAATTAAAATGAAAAGTATAGATGAAGGTATTATAGATTTTCATAATACAACCAACCTCATTAATCAAACAATCCTAAGAAAAATTGGTATTGAAATAAAAGAAACCATAAAACAACGACTTGGCGCAACCATAACTGTCAATATAGGTATTGGGTCTAACCAATTTTTAGCAAAATTAGCTGCTTCACTCCATAAACCAGATGGCATGGATATTATAGACTACCACAATCTTACTAACACATATAAAAACCTTAAATTGACTGATTTACCCGGTATAGCTGAACACTATCAGGCTAGACTTAATGCTTTCGGAGTCTATAGCCCACTAGAATTTTTAAACACCACTGCCGATAACCTAAAAAGGTTTGTTTTTCATTCTAATGTAGGTGAAGATTGGTATTATCGTCTAAGAGGTTATGAAATCGATAACAACTTAACCAAATTAGGCCACGTTGGCAGACAATGGGTTCTAAATAAACCAACCAATGATCAAAGTTTCTTAGCATCATCTTTTCAATATCTATGTCAAACAACCGGTAAAAAACTCCGCTACAAAAATGTCGATGCTAGGGGATTATTGGTATGGTTAAGATTTACTAATGGTGAAAATTGGTATTTGCGTAAAATGTATAAAACCAGTTTCTATAGCGATCACGATATATACCAAAGAGCTATTTATTTATTAAACCAAAGACCAACAAATCTAAATGTCCAAACAATGGGTATAACTTGCTACCAATTAACAAAAACGGCCAGGAATCAAATTAGTCTTTTTGATAATATTAATAAAAATAATTGGTTAACTGACGCTGTTGATACTATTAATGAACAATATGGGATATTCAAGATCTTTACAGCCAATTCTCTAAATAGTACTAAATTAGTAAAACAAAAAATACCATTCGGGGGCACAGAATATTTTAATCTATTAATCGAATCAAACTAGGTAAAAACCGACTTTAAAGACAGCTATCAATTTGATAAAATTAGATAATTAGATTATTCGACACAACTAAAGCTTGAAAGGCTAAATTATTAATATTAAATTAAAAAAGATTATTGAAATTGCCAAAACTTGGGTTAAAAAAGATATCGGTTTGGCTTTATTTATTACTGTGACAATGATTTTAATAGGCATAGTCATAGGTTACGAAAGCAACAGAGTTATTCCAATCACAAAACTAACAGCGAATACTTATAACTTAGAACCAAAAAATTTCCTAAAATTTTTATCAAATTGGGATGGAGCGATTTATCTTAATATCGCCAAAAATGGCTATAACCACAATTATTTAGTAAATTTCTTCCCATTCTACCCATTAATAGTCTCTCTAGTTCATAAAGTCATAAGCTCAGTCTTAGATAGTGGTTTGATAGTGGCGTGGACGTTTATGGTAGGGACATTCTACTATTACATAAAAATAGTTAAAGAATACTTCCAGCTTAAAAAAACAGATGACATTGTTAAGGCTACCCTCTTATTAGCACTTTATCCAACAGCAATATTCTTTATAGCAACGTTCAGTGAGAGTTTATTTGCATTTTTAGCATTAGGTGCCATTTATTATGCTCTAAAAAATAATTACCGCTTAGCCGGAATTTTAGTAGCATTAGCAACTATCACAAGAGTTAATGGTGTTTTTGTGCTAATACTAGTGGCTAGCATTTTATTCTTTAAACATAAACAAAAAATTTCGAGAATTATTGAGACAGGAATTATTGGCAGTATGGGTTTACTAATATACATGGGGGCACTCTATATAAGATTTAAAAATCCATTTGAATTTATAAAGACCCAACAAAATCATGGTTGGCTTCAACACAGTCTTTTTACCCAAATCACTCACATCTCAACATTAAATGCTTTATTTTTAATCCCAGTTATTGTATCAGTTTTTTATTGGTGGAAAAAAGAAAAAAGTTTTTCAATCTATAGTTTTTTATATCTATTAATACCAATTATTGGTGGACAATTTGGTGGCTTCGCTCGATATGCATTAATGGCTTTCCCGGTCCCATTAATGTTATTTGATTATAGCCGCAAGAAACAACTTGCTTACATAATCATAGTTGTTCTATTTAGTATGAGTTGGGTTTATTTAATGATTCAATACAGTGCTGGCTATATTGGCAGTTAACCAAGATTAATTATCGCCACCATTATTTTTAGACTGAACATAAACTGGTGTGTAGACCGGGGTATAGACTGGTTTATAAATTATAACAGGTGCCGGAGCTTGAAGAACTACTGTCTTTGCGACAACTTGAAAATCGGCATAAGCTAAACCAGGATAATTTTCAGCTAAAATTGCAACTCTGTAGATACCAGGTGTTTTAAATAAACTTGACCATTGATCATAATTTTCAGTTATAGAATCTTTTGGTTTAATAGTTAACTGGCTTGGTTGAGTTGAACAATAATTTGCTGAAGCGTTAGCTGAAACTTGATTCCAGACTCCATTACTATAGCTATAAACATGTAGCCAAGGTTTAGGACATTTATCAATCAGTGTTATTGGCAAATTAAAACCATTGGTCAATTTAAAACTTATACTATCTCCAACAGTATACTTTAACTTAGTCATAGTTAAGGTAAGCTGACCTGGGGCAAACTGCATAGTATTCACTTTATTTATTTGTTTAATAAAAAACATTACAAAAAATATAGCTATCAAACTGTAAAATAGAGTCCAGTTAACTAATCTTTTGCGATGATTTGATTTAAAATAATCTTTATAGCTGTTATTGTTATTACTCATATTGATTTAGCTCGACTTAATCGATAAAAAATAGAAATTGCAACAATAATGCCGAATAATATCCAAAGGGTTCTAAAAATACCTCGCGCAAAATCAGTTCCAATATATAAAGCATGGATAAACACAAAGACCATAACTAGATAAGCTAAAAAGTGAAGAGACTTCCATCTGTGGGGTTTTTTATCAATCCAGTATAAAGAGCTAAGAACGATGGCTAAAATTAAATAAAAAGCAATTATACCTAAAGCTACGTAAAGAGATCCTACTTTATGATGTAGTATCGTAGTTACCCTATAATTTGACGCAAAGGGGAATAAAACTTGAATAAGGTTAAAACGAATATAAGAATCAAATAACAGGGAAAAGCCATGTACCAATACGGCAACAAAAAAGGCTAATCCCATCGCTCGATGGGTTGCCCAGGCATTTAAGGGTTCTAAAAATTTAAAACTATAACCAGTAATCAGCCCAATACCAGATAAAATTAATATAACTAGCAGTATAGCTGCGACAATTCCAGAAGCCCTAGTTATATACCAAGGCCAAGCTGTTTTAGCCCTATTTTTTAAATTAGATACAATACTCGGGCCTTGTACTGCCGGTACAATTACGTCTGGCGTGTTTGTAGTTGAAAAATAATTTGAGCTGATTGCTCCAGCACTACTAAAAATAACTAAACTAGTAGTAATCATTAATAAGAATAATGCCAAACTTTTTTTAATCATTTTTATTTATTTTAATTCTTCTACCTATGGTTTTAAAATAATATTCTTCCTGTATTGTATTATTAAAATGCCCTTGAATCAATGCGTCTGTAATTTTATATTCCTGACATTTTCTTTTAAAATTTTTCTTATTCACTTCGATAATTAAACAAGATGCTAGCACATCACAATAGATAGTCGAATGACCTACAACCGTAGCCGACAATAAATCTGTTTTAGCAGATAAGCCAGTTCTAGGATCGATTATGTGGTGCCAGTTCTTATTTTCCTTAATTCCTCGTCTATAATTGACGCCAGAAGTTGCAATCGAGAGAGATTGATCTTTAATAGACTCAATATAGGCTAAGTTATCATTTAAATCTTTTTCTATGTATATTTTCCAGGGTTTATATGATTCTTCTAAACCATATGTATGTATATCGCCACCAAGAGATATCCAGAACCCCATGATCTTATCCTTATAACCGAGTAAAAAATTAGCCAATTTATCTGCCAAAAATCCTTTACCTAAACCACCTAAATCAATTGCACTGTTTTTAGGAATGAAAGCTTCGTGATCGAAGATTTCTAAACTCTTAAGATCAATTAACTGAGCCCTAGAATGTTTTTCATATCTATCTTTTTCAAATCCAGGTAAAAATGAATGATCATAACCAACATTTTCTAAGACCGGCAAAATGAAGGGATTAAAAATTCCTCTGGTCATAACTGCATATTTACGGCAGGCCAATAACAACTCTCTAAACTCAGGTGAAATAGGCTGCTTAATACCAGCCATGGCATTGAATTTTGTTAACTGGCTATCGGGTAGAAATCTACTAAAATTTTGTTCAAATTGAAAAATTTTTAACCAGAGTTGCTGAAATAACTTATTAATAAACTTAACATCTGTCTCGATTGTAGAGACAGTAATAACGCAATTAGACCCTAAAGCTACTTTCGTATCAGAATATACCATTATGGGATTTTAGAAGGGCTCGTCGTAGCCGTAGGAGCTAAATAAATCGGGGCGAAGGTTGGTGGGGTTGAAGGACTACTACTTGACGGAGCAGTTGAAGTTGACGGAGCAGTTGAATATGTTTGTGTGGCCGTAGTACTTGGCAAAGTAATAACGCCTGGTGATGGTGAAATCGTATTTATCAATTGAGTTAATTGTTCCTGACGGGCATTGGTTATTAGATACGGGTTATTTTTTGTTGGAAGTGTAGATGAGGTTGGTGGCAAAGCTCTTAACAGATCGCTTGCGGTAACAATTAAACTCCCCAAAATTACACCTATAGCACCTAAAGCATAAACATTAGCCGGCCAACTCCGCAAAATACCTGACTGTTTAGTAGTTGCTTGGGTAAATGCTTCTGTTAATATTTGATTGTCTAATATTCCAGCTTTTTTTAAATTATTTTTAATGATAGCCATAAAGGGTGGGGGACCACAGATGTAAAATTTATAGTCGGAAAGATTTCCTTCAACGTTTTTTGAAATTAAATCATAATCGATAAAACCAGTCGTAGAACGACCATTTAATGACTG
>JAJYCU010000042.1:0-3442 GCA_021778165.1 bacterium
TAGATATAAAGCGTTAGTAGGGCGTCGCCAAGTGGTAAGGCACTGGGTTTTGGTCCCAGCATTCGGGGGTTCGAATCCCTCCGCCCTAGCCAATTTGGTAATATACAACCACAGTAACTTCTTAGGCTGAGAGGAAAACTACACCCAAGAGCCTTAGTGTTACAATTTATATATGGCAACGAATAAAAAAACTTGGAAACCAAATGTCGCAGGAATAATGAGCCTAGCAGTAGGTGCTTTCACCGTTTACTATCACACGTTTGGCGCTTTTACTAATCACTGGCACATTCTTAATCTGATCATTCCCGACATTATAGGTCTTATTGCGTTAGTCGGTGGATTTTACGCTATTAAGCGGCAAAAATGGGTAGTGGCAGTAGCCGGTGCAGTTTGTACTATGTATCCGCCTCATCCATGGGGCAGTTTAGTATGGACTCCGGTTCTTGGCGTTATTGGTATCGTTCTTCTGGTGCAATCCAAAAAAGAGTTTTCTGATGAAGAACAATAAATTGCTCGGTATTCCGACAGTTATATGACTCCTTCAGTTTTTGTATGTTGCGTTAGCACTTGGCTTATTTGCAGCCCTATCACTTAAGCTACACAAGCAGGTGCATCAACTGGCGTTTCAGCTTGAGTATGTCTTCGTTATGGTCGTTATCAACATTGCTTGGCGTGTGGCTATCAAAAAGAAAAATCCTGATTGGTTTTAAACACTTATGCTAACAGAGCCTTCACTCTCGCCATTGACGCAGGGTCAATAGCAAGAGCCAAAGTTCGAAAATCGGACCATAGTCCCAGCCAGCATATATATTAATTTAGGACAAATTTGTAGTAAGATTGGCCGTTATTATTCGGGGCAGCTCACTTCAGTCATGACCAACAATTATTACATTCCGTATCTTTCTATTATTTAAGAATTAATAAAAAATGAGCTGCGTCACTTATGATAGCAAGTTTCATGGGCAGCTTACCCATTAATGACTTTTCACACTCTATAGTCTATAATCATAGCAAAGGAAGCATAAAGGTAGTAATAGGTTTTTCGTTTCACAAGATACTAATTTTGTATCACGAAAGAAATTATGCAACTACTAGGAGGGTTAATTATATGTTGAAGTTCATGGTAGTCTGTACCTTCAGACCAGATACGTCAATGGACCAGGTTACCGCGATGGTTCCTGAAGAAATGGCAATGGCCAAAATACTCAAAGAAGAAGGCGTACTTGATTTTGTAATGGTTTCTACGCCAAGGGACAAAGTCTTCCTTAGTATTACTACAAGTGACACTGTTAGCGCTAGGGCAATAGCGCAACGACTTCCAATGTCGAAATGGTGGGAAATGAATATATACCAAATTGCTACGCCAGTTTAAAACACGAACATAATCCGAAAAGGTTCCTGACCGGCATGCTCAGCCAATTTGGTAACATACAACCACAGTAACTTCTTAAGTTCGAAAATCCGACTAAAGTCCCAACTAGTGCCTTGGCATATATTCTACGAAAAAGTAATAACCAGCAGTCAAAATGCTAAGAAATACGAAGGCGAACATCCAGTCTAGCCTAACGTTGCGGTTTTGTGTCAGGCTAACATAGCACTGAGGCAAAGCATCTTCATTATTTGCCATATCCCAAAACATCCAAAGCCAAAATAATACCAAAATTGTCGGAACAAACCAGAACAGTATTGCCATAATGTTTTAATTATAGACCTGTCTCTAAAAATATTGCTGATTTCCAGCGTAGCCAATAATTGTAGGCTTATACACAATTACAACAACAGAGCTTTCACCCTCGCCATTGACGCAGGGTCAATAGCAAGAGCCAAAGTTCGAAAATCGGACCATAGTCCCAGCCAAGTCTGAAAGCTCGAATTATTGTTTAGTACTATCGCTGACTAAAATAGCGCACGTTTAACAATATGCCATGTATTGAATGAACGACCCCGCTCACTACACTGTTTAACTTGACTAAAATGGTGGGCTAGATACGAAGGCGATTGCACCCAACAGTGAACGCTATCATGAAAAGCTATAGCAAAAAATATAAATAGAGCGCAAACAGTCGGTATTACCAGGGGCCAGGCATTTTTTATACCAAATATGCCCTTAACCCTTAAGCTCTTGCTGTGACTTCTCGCTACATAATTTAAGTAAGATAATACGGCAATCCAGAAAGCTAGAATTGGCAGCCAGATAATCCAGAGGTTAATTGCCGGCGATTTCCAAACCCAAGAATTATAAAGTGTATGGTTATTGATTACTTTATCTAGTCCGTTAGTCGTAAGAGCAGCCAGGAAAGGCAAGAACATGGCCGTTGCTATAATACTGTTTCGTTTAATGTAATGCGGAGTATCTTTTAACATAATTCCTCCTATATATTGAAGTTGCTGCTTACTAACATTAACCGGTAAATCAATGGCCAAGTTCAACCAAATTGCTGCCTTCGTTGATCGGCTTGGAGCATCATCTAGCATATCGGCAGTAGTCTGAAGCATTTCTTGCTCATACCGTTTGCGATAAGCTCCTGGATACAATTTCAAAAACTTTGAGTAGACCGGAAACCGCTTATTCAAATCTTTCATGCCTTTGCTCCGATTACGGATTCATAGACCTTACGTTGCTTAGCTAACTTGACGGTATTCTCGTAGTACTCAAGTTCGGCATTTAGCTTTCTTCTGCCGGCATCAGTTAATTCATAATATCTGCGTCTGGTATCGGCATTATCTTCGACCTCTCTAACCAAACCTTGTTCATTAAGCAGCTTGATGCTGGTGTATAAAGCTCCTGGTGCAAGTTTAATCTTAGCTTTTGAGTCTTCAGCCACTTGCTTCATTATTTCGTATCCATGACGTGGTTTTAAGCTGAGGGCTAATAAGATACTGAAAGCTACTTGCGGAAGTTGGTTATATCGCTTTGCCATAGCTCACATTATATCTAAGTTAGATATAATGTCAAACCAATAGAGTTTTAACTCTCGCCATTGATGCAGGATTAATAGTAAGAGTCAAAGTTCTGAAATCCGACCATAGTCCCAGGCAGTTTGGTAACATACAACCACAGCAACTCCTTAGTTCCGAAAATCCGACTATTAGCTTAGTCTACCGATTTTCAATCTGTTAATTCCCATAGACCAAATGGGACGTTGGAATTTTTAGCTTAAGAGTTATAATACTGAAATGGATAGTGCGCTATCAACAACTAAGCTTTCAAAAAAATATCGAGGTGCAAATCGTTATGCGCTGAAAGGTCTAACACTTCAAATCCAGCCCGGCGAAGTCTACGGTTTTTTAGGGCCAAATGGTGCCGGGAAATCGACGACAATCAAAACCCTGATGAATTTTATTCAGCCAACAAGTGGTAGTGCTACGCTTTTAGGCCACGATATCGTTAAAGACACAGTGCGTATTAAGAGGGAAATTGGCTACCTCGCGGGTGACGGTG
>JAJYCU010000042.1:3452-6206 GCA_021778165.1 bacterium
TTTTATTCAAAAATGACTGGCCGGCAGTACCTAGAATATCTAGGTGAGCTACAGAGGCCAGTCTCAAAAAAATACCAACAAGAACTTGCAAAGCGCCTTCAAGCCACTCTAAATAAACCGCTTGGCTCTCTTTCACGCGGCAACCGGCAAAAAATTTCAATAATTCAAGCATTTATGCACCAACCAAAACTGCTGATTTTGGACGAACCAAGTAGTGGTCTAGATCCGTTAATGCAAGAAGTTTTTTATGAGCTTATAAACGAATCTAAAACACGTGGCTCTGCAATTTTTATGAGTAGTCATATATTAGGCGAAGTCCAAAGAATATGCGACCGGGTTGGCTTTATTCGTGAGGGCGAACTAGTAGCTGAAAGAAGCATTGCCGAGATGACAAAAGATGCCACCCAAACCTTTGATTTAGTTTTTAAAGATACTGCGCCAATCGTTAAGTTACGAAAGCTTTCTAGTATTCAGAATGTTGTGGAGAACAGCACCAATAGTGTCACTCTTCATGTTCGCGGTGATCTGACATCACTATTCACACTCTTGTCTCAACATACTGTTACCCATATTGATACCCGAACACTGGACCTAGAAGAAGCCTTTATGCACTTCTACCAATCACAAGGAGACAAGCATGTTTAGTGTTTTTAAATGGACTTTATGGCAACGACGGTGGAGCATACTATGGTGGAGCGTTGGAATTGTTGGCTTAGTAGTACTGACTTTGTCTTTTTACCCGACTATACATAATCAAGCCGCTCAACTTAATAAAAGTTTCGGTAGCCTAAACAGCAGTACGCTCGCACTGTTTGGTGGAACTGATTTCTTCTCGCCTGTGGGGTATTTAAACAGCCAGTTGATTTATCTTATGCTACCCCTTCTTTTGATAATTTTGGGAGTTGGCCTTGGGAGTAGTCTGATAGGCCGCGAAGAGGGCGATGGAACGATTCAATTGCTACTTTCCCGACCTTTAGCACGTTCTCGACTTCTTTTAGCTAAAGCCTTGGCTGGAGCATTTATATTATTTTCAGTAACTCTTATCGGATCTTTGGTTATACTTGGTTTGGCTAAAATCGTGCATATTGGTATTCCGCTTATAAGCATTGGTGCAGCATGTTTTGCCTGCTTTATGCTAGTACTAACATTTAGCGCATTCGCATTCTTGTTGGCCTCTACTGGAAGGGGTCGGGGTGCGGCTCTTGGCGTTGCTGCGGTATATGCCTTGGGTGGCTATATTATTGGTTCGCTCGCCAATACGGTACATTGGCTGCAAAAGCCCAGTCTAATTTTTCCGTATCATTACTACCAGTCGGCCAATATTTTGCGGGGTACGTTTAGATGGTCATCGATTGTATTCTTTGGGATATTTATAGCCATCTATATGATGCTATCCTGGCTCAGTTTCCGGCGGCGTGATCTCGGGTAAAGAACCGTGAAACATTTTCTTAAATATAAGCTACTACGCATGCCAATTATAATTTGGCTGCTTCGGCTGCTGCAATCTCTATACAGGCATATAATAAAATAGGCTTATCCGGAAGAGTTGTAAAAATAAATCCAATCGATGCTTTGAAACACGAATAAATACTAAGAAATCGTACATTAATCGATACGCTTAATCTGACTATGTACTCCCAATTATAATTATCTTAAGTTACTATTATTTTGATACAATATTTTAAATGTCTAAGTTAAAACTTAAAAAGAGTTTAGCGGCTAAAAAAGCGTTCTATTATTTATTAGTTTTTGCAATTCCCCTGTTATTTTCATCTGCATCTTATGCCTATGTAGGCAAGGTAAGCCCCCTAGTGTTAGTTCTATTAATGAAGGTTTATCCATATAACACCGTTGATATGAATGCTGCCTTAGCCCAATAGACATAACAAAACCTGGCCTAAACCTCATGACCTGTACGGAACAAGTCATAAAGGGAACCAGCGAGTTCAATGAACGCTTAGTAGTATTTACAAGTTTAGTTAAGTCTTAACTTAAATCCCGTCTGTTACTTACTTTGCTTCGCAGGCTTTTGTCTATACAACCTTAATACAATCGTTATTACACTTATTTAGTACTCCCTATATTAGAGTTCAATTGGTTAGAATAACGACTATATATAGTAAGATTTGAACGAAAATCTGGATTTTTAGCGACCAAGATTAAAAACTTAATATTGTATCTATAAAAAACAATTTCAACTAACTTATTTTTGTAGCTTCAACAGTTCCATCTGGATGTTCGGGTGGTGAATAAATGGTTATCAATTTCAACTCTTCTCTGCCGGTATTTATGATATTGTGCTTAGCTCCAGCAGGTACGAGTAAAAGATCATTTTTCTCTATTTGACGTGTCTCGTCATTTACTACGACTTGAGCATCACCGTCTACGAAAATAAAAATCTGATCTGTAGTTTGATGTACCTCCTCACCAATATCTTCGCCAACCAAAATACTCATTGCTACCACTTGACTATAACGACCAGTATAGAGAACTTTCCTAAAGTTCGTATTTGTTTTTGCTAACTTTTTATAACTATCAACAAACATAATATACCTCCAAAATATTTTTCTTACATTATTTACTCTAGACTCATTAGATACTAGTGTCTGTGAGTTCTATCACGAGCACGGAATGCAAAAATTATTTCCGAAAATAATATTGCCACGTTTGAAAATTAGTAAACACCAATAAAAAAAAATCTTATGAGACGAAATTACTATTTTATTTAGTTTAGTTTTCGGAAAAGTAATTGTT
>JAJYCU010000043.1 GCA_021778165.1 bacterium
ATCAATTTCTTTTGAACAAGCTAAAAACGAAAACTCGAAACAAATAAATTTGAGATCTATAATTTTCGCATTAGCTTCAGCAGCTGAAAATGAAGTTATACTAAAAAAATCTAATCAAATATTTACAAAAATAACTAAAGTTACAGATGTTAACCCAAATATTCGAAATATAATATTTAATATTGCAGCTAAAAATGATAAGAATTTTTCTAAACTAATGTCTTTTTATACTAGCAGTAATAATCAAGAAGAAAAAAATGACCTCATGTTAGCCGTGACCTCAACAAAAAACCCTAAGAATATTCAAATACTACTAGACATGTTAAAAACTGATTCAATTAGATCGCAAGATATTCTATCAACTTTCGGTGGAATTTTCAGAAATTACTATGCTAGAGATTTAGCTTGGGAGTGGTACGTTAAAAACTTCGATTATTTAAAAGACTTATTCTCAAGTGATAAGAGTTACGGATTTTTTGCTCGTATTATTTCGAATTTTTTCGACAAGCAAGAGGAGTTGAATAAGTATGAAGATTTTTTCAAACCAAAACTATCTGAAATTTCATTAACAAGAGAAATTATTTTAGGTATTTCTGAAATTAAAAATAGGGTGAATTGGAGAAACAAGAACGATTCAATGATTACAAAATGGTTAAAAGAGACTCAATCATTTTAAACTCATAAGTTGAATCGGCTTAAAACTTAGTCTATGTAATTTGCATATACCGTTCAGTCTAATGCCGTCCTGATGCTCTCTTGTACCATAACCAAAATTTGTTTCAAATGCATATCCTGGATACTTTCGACTATATTTGATCATTAAATTATCTCGGAAAACTTTTGCGACTATGCTTGCAGCCATTACTTCACTAACTTTTGTATCGGCTTTAACAATTGCTGTTGTATTTGGTAAATCATTCAAGAAGTTATAATTTCCATCAACAATTATCTGACTACTATCCGGCAAGTTTAACCCTTTCACAGCTTGGTGCATAGCTAAACTAATAGTCTTGGTAAGACCTACCTCATCTAATACATCATTCGAAATCTGTATTATAGAAATATAACTTGTTGATTGTCTAATCAATATGTCTATTTTTTTACGCTGTAGAAAGGTTAGTTTTTTTGAATCATTTAAATTAGCTGATAAATTACTACCGGCAACAGCGGCCACAACTAATGGTCCAGCCCAAGATCCTCGACCAACTTCATCCAACCCAACCAACATCTTGGTTTTCATATTTATAATCTAAAAACAGGTTAGGCTTTTACTGGTTCTTTTTTTTGTATTTCAGCTGCTTTATTGTCATATTCCACTGAACTCAAACGAGCAGCTTTACCAGTTCTATTTCGCATAAACGATAAATAATTTCTTCGAACTTTTGATCTTCGTAAAATTTCAATTTTTTCAATTAAAGGACTATTAACCAAAAAACTTTTCTCAACACCAATTCCTGATGCTATTCTTCTAACCGTAATTCTGAATAGATGTGACTTACTGTTATCGGTTCTAATAATTAGTCCTTGAAAGATCTGGACTCTTTCTTTAGCACCTTCTTTAATACGTTGGTGCACTTTTACAGTATCACCACTCTTAAATCCCAAGTGATTAGCTTGATTTATATATTTGTCGGAAATTTCTTTTAATATCTCTACCATATTCAGATGATTATTATAACCTATACGAATGACTAATGCAAAACTAAAATTCCAAAACCCTAGCTACTTCACTAATAGTGGTTTGGCCATTTAATATTTTTGTTAACGCGTCACCATACATATTATTAAATCCACTCTCATTTGCTGCTTGATTTATAACGTCTGTAGATAAGATTTTATTTTGATGCCCGTCAGCTATAGCCTGCTTAATCTTATCGGACATTAAGTATTGTTCTCTGATTGCGACTTGACCTTTATAGCCGAATGGATTTTCATCATTAAATATTGGCCTAAAAATAACTGTATCATCATTTATTTCCGGTTTAGCAAAATTAGAAGGCATTTTTTCTAACAATTTATTTAACATATTTATTTCCATTTGATCGGGTTTGTAGGATTCCTTAAAATTATCATCTAATTTTCGGACTAATCTTTGTGCCATTATTAATCTTATAGCTGATATAAAAAGACTATTTTCTTCAATAACAGAACCTAATCTAGTTATGGCTGCTGCTGCTGACCCTGCGTGAAAAGTTGCTAAAACTAAATGTCCTGTCAAGGCAGCCTGTAATGCAGTTTTAGCCGTATCTTCATCCCTAATTTCTCCAATCATAATTACATCGGGATCAATTCTAAGAACAGCTTTAAGTCGATCTGAAAAATTACTTTCATTATGTTCACCTTTGGAATTAATCGACATCTGAGTAACACCTTCAAATCTGTACTCAACCGGGTCTTCGACAGTAATTATTTTTCTTTGATCATTATTTAGCTGATTCAACATAGAATATAGCGTTGTAGTCTTACCTGATCCAGTTGGCCCTACTACCATCACTAAACCGTTTGGCTTCATGATAATAGCGTCTACGACTTCTCTTTCAGATTTTGTTAAACCTAAACGATCAAGATTATACATAGATTGATCCATATTGAATAATCTCATCACTACATCCATACCATTAATTGTCTGAACAGTCTCAACTCTTAAGTTAACATCGACTGAATTTTTATCCGCCATTTCTACTTTATGAGATATATGACCTTGTTGAGGTTCCTCAGAAGAAGTAGATAAGTTTGCTGCGCTGGCAATAGCTGAGAGTAGAATACGATATTTATCGAAATTAAGATTAGCCACAAGATGCAAAACACCGTCAATTCTAAATCTAATTCGTGTATTATCTCGTTGTGTCTCAACATGAATGTCTGAGGAGTTTAATTTATGAGCTTGTGAAACTAAATAAGCTAGCATATCTTCAGCATTAATCTGATTTAAGATATCTGATATCTGATTATTTGTTTCTTTAGAATCTGATGTGATATTAATATCCTGATAGACAATTTGTTTTGGTGGATCAAACAAACGCATATAATCCCTGAAACCACTATCAGATATGATTGAAAAATTTATTCTTTGATCTAAAAAATGATCCCGAATATATTTAATACTGTTTTGAGAAGTAACCGTAGTGATACCAAATAATATATTGCTTTGATCTGCCACTAAAGGAACTATTTTGAATTGATACATTTCATCATTTGTTAATAGACCTTTAATAACATTCTTGTCAGGAATATTAGTATCAAAATAATCTAAGCCTAGTACTTGGGCTCGTCTAAATGTTGACTGTTCTTCATCTTTTCTTGCGTCTTGGCTCATCTGTCAGATATTATATACTGATTATGCTTGGATTTAAAAATATTTAACGGTTAAAATATATTAATGCCTACAATAGTTATCATAGCTCACAATATTAGGTCTAATCACAATGTCGGATCAATTTTCCGTACTGCTGAAGGTTTAGGTGTTAATAAGATATATTTAACTGGATACACTCCTTACCCTAAAACATTAAATGAAAGTCGATTACCTCATATAGCCAACTCAACGGACAGGGCAATTGCAAAAGTCTCTCTGGGAGCAGAAAAATTAGTTGAATTTGAATATAATGAATCCATAAAAGACGTGATTGAATCATTAAAATCATCACAATATAAAATTATCGGTCTAGAGCAAGCTAAATATAGCCAAAATATTGTCCATTATGCTGCTCCAGAAAAAATTGCTTTAATTCTTGGTAATGAAGTTGACGGGATTGACCCTTTAACTATTGAGTTATGCGATGATATGATTGAAATCCCAATGGTTGGCAAAAAAGAATCCTTTAACGTAGTCCAAGCGATGGCTATTGCAACTTACCATCTAAAATACATCAAACCATAATGCTATAATCATTTTATGACTTTACAGAAAAAGCCGAAAACAGTCATTAAAAAAGATAGTTTTCAATACAAACACTTTAAAAAAAATAAATCTCATCATTATTTAAAACCATACTTCCCATACTTACCGTTATTTATACTTATCATGATCGGAAGTATAGCGATTATATTTGCTAATAATATAGGCAGCAATAATAACTTTACTGTTAGTAAACTTTTAAGTCTAGCAAATTCAATCAGATCATCAAATCATAAGAGTCAACTAGCTATAAATAACAATCTAAGCCAAATAGCCCAATTAAATGCTAATCTGATTAACTCAAATAATAATAAAAATGAAACTTTAATATCAAATAATTCAAATAATAGCATAGGTGAAAATGTTGCCTATAACTTCTCAAGCCCAAATCAAACAATTCAAGCTTGGCTAAGTGACCAAAACTTAAATCAACTTGTTTTAAACAATAATTTTAATTCAGTTGGCTTTGGGATTGTAAAAAATCACACGAGTAATTCTAAGTTTATTGTCGTAGCAGTTTATGCTAATTCATCAACTAATAATTTATCTGAAATTACATTTAATGTGCCTTTTAACAAAACAAATAATAATATCAAGTTAATCTCTGGCAAAGAACGTTTAGTCTCAAGGTTATCTTTAATAGATAGTAATCCGATTTATCAAACCAGTTTAATTGTTATCTTGGTATTTCTTGTATTTCTATTTATAGTTAGGCATCTAGTCTTCCTGAAAAAAAGTATTATTAATGGAGAAAAAATATTATTAAACCACATCTGGCTTGATATATTAGTAGTCTTAATTATATTTCTAGGCATCTACATGACTCAAATAATTGGTCGAATCTACTAAACTGGTTGGACTTTTACATTATCCGTTCCCACAATATCCGATAAATATTCGATTGACCGATCGTTAAAATTTATACCAAATGGTAATCTCATTGCTTGTTTATTACTGCTATTACCAAGCACTAAAACTACTTCATTGACACCGCTATTATCATCGATTATTCTTTTTATTTGAATTAACTTATTTTGGTCAGAAGTATCCTCTAGACGAATAAAGATTCTTTGTCGGATAATCTTATTCTCAATTATTTTAGCTTTATTATCTACTTCTAGCATTTTAGTTTTCCTGGTTGAAGGTATGTAGGCTTTAGCTTGCTCATAAGTAATTTCCCTAGCATCATCAACCAAAATTTTTTTTGAATTTTGATCCAGACTAATTTTACCTTTTATTATCATAATTTTATCTTTTTGCCATAAACCAATTGTTGCTGAATAACTTTTCGGGAAAAGCACAATTTCAACAAAATCATTCATATCTTCTAGTTTTGCAAACGCCATTCTCTGGCCATTCTTAGTTAATATTTCCTTAAAATCTGTAATCATACCACCAACAGTCACCGTCTTATCCTTTTTGCTATCATTAACAATACTGATCGGTGACGATTTCTCATTAAGTATTGACTGATAAGAGGACAGTGGATGCTCACTTAAATACAAGCCAAGTAAATCTTTTTCCCACATTAAAATTTGTTTTAAATTAATTTCTCCACTTACGGGGTTTAATTCTAATACAGAGCTATCATTTTCTTTAACATCATCTACTACGTTAAACAAATCAATCTGCCCAGATTTTGATTCTTTTTGTATTCTTGAACTATAGCTAAGAATTAAATCTAAATTAGCTAATAGTTTTTCTCGCCCATCAAAACAATCGAGTGAGCCTGATTTAATTAAACTTTCTAGGGTTTTACGGTTTATTAAATGGCTATCAACTCTTTTAATAAAATCGGTTAGATTTTTAAATTCCCCGTCTTCCCTTACTTTCAATATTTCTGATACCACATTGCTACCAACATTTTTGATAGCTGCTAGACCAAAAAGTATCTTTTTTTGGTTTGGAACAATCGAAAATTCTAAATAAGATTTATTTATATTTGGTAAAACAACTTCTATCCCCATGTGTTTACACTCTGAAATCTCTATGGCTA
>JAJYCU010000044.1 GCA_021778165.1 bacterium
ATTAGTTCTATGCTTTTTGATAGTTTGTTATATGAATCTGGATTAGCATCCTTACTGGCCATTACCATGATTTGATTTATGCCAACTTCGTTTAATTTTTTAGCTTCCTTCATTAGCAATTCTGGGTTATTGGCAATATCGGTAGTACTAAGTCTTAGAAGGGATGTTTTTTCAATTTCATCATAATCTCTATTTATCTCTAAGCAGTATTTTTTTAGAATTTCTAATTTACGAGTTAGTGCTTCCATATCTGCGGCAAATAAGTTACATCCGTCACCATACTTAGCAACATAACGTAATGTTTTTTCTTCACCTCCACCACCGATTAATATTGGTGGGTGTGGTTTAGTTATGGGTTGAGGTGATAAGTGGGGTTCTGGTAAGTTATAGATTTTTCCAACAAAAGGTTCAGCATTGTTATTCCACATTTGGTGAGTTAGTTTTAGAGTATCCTCAAGCCTATCAAATCGATGTGAGTTTAGTGGGTCAGTCAAACCTAAAGCAATAGCTTCTTGATCATTCCAGCCAGCTCCAATACCAAGATATGCTCTGCCATTAGACAGGACATCAAGTGTAGTGACAGCATTAATTAGTACAGCTGGATCTCGGTATATGACGCCAGTAACCAATGTGCCGAGTTTTACTTTTTCAGTAATCCCGGCCATAAACCCAAGAGTTGTGTAAGCTTCTAGCATGGGATCTTTATAGTCTCCAATACCGGGCAATTGAAAGAAATGGTCCATAACCCATAGACTATATATGCCAGCATTTTCAGCTGATTTAACAATTTCTTTTAAATTGTTACTAATATTTTTATCACCACCTGGATAATCAAATCTGTTTATTTGTAAGCCTACTTTCATTGTTTTTGCTCCTTTTTAGATATTACGTAATTTTGGTAGTACTTCTTTGCCGATTAATTCTATAGTATTTGCTTGGTTAAGAGAGGTGATTTGAAAACAGATTGTCTCAGCTTTTAGTTCATCAATCAGAGGTTTATAACAGGATATAATGTCATCCGTAGTTCTTAATTGGTTATATTGTTTCATTATAATCTCCTGACTAATAGTATCAGCTTCGTTTTGTAAATCGATTGGGTTAGTTAGGCTGTCGCGGTGAGGTGCCCGTAGTCCTCGCCAAGGTTTTAATGCTTTCCAAGCATCGGAATCATTGCTAGCGAAGACTGCCCAACTGGTAGCTATCAACCTAGCACTTTTATTCTGGCTGGAGGAGATAGCACTTACTACATTGTCCTTAGTTGTCTCAATGTCTTTAACACTAGTGATAACACCGTCACATAGGTTA
The DNA here is from genome assembly GCA_021778165.1 of bacterium. The sequence goes on from JAJYCU010000044.1 coordinate 1,306, forward strand.
GCCGCTAAAGTAGCTGATTTTGGCCCATTAGCAGCAAGATATATTGGAACTTTTGATAGAGGTGGACTATAGAGCTTTAAATCCTTAACTGTATAAAAACCCTGATTCGAGTTGACAGTTTTACCGTCTAGAAGATCTCTCATAATACCAATTGCTTCAATCATTCTTTGATTTCTTTCTTTATAATTTGGTATTTCATAACCGAGAGGTGATTCATTTATGCTTTCTCCCATACCAAGTCCGAGTTCAAATCTTCCGCCACTCAAACGATCTATTGTAGCTGTAGCTTGGGCGATAATTGCAGGGTGGTATCTAAAAAGAGGTGTTACAACGCCTGTCATTAATTTTATTTTAGATGTTGCCTCGGCAATGGCGCCCAAAGTACTGAAAGCAAAACCGCTGGCACTTTCATCATCTACCCAAGGCTGAAGATGCTCAGAAATAATTAACCCATCGAACCCCATTTTCTCAGCTATTTTTGCATGGGTAACCAGTTCTTCTGGATGAAACTGTTCATGGCCTAAAAACCAATAAAATTTAGTCATATTCTTTTACCCTCCCATACTATTATTTAATTATAAAACTTATAGCAACTTATAGGAAGTTTTGGGTTGTGTAGCTATCGCTTCATAATTAAAGCCAACTATGAAGTTTTTATTGATAAATAACATGGTTAGGTATGATTAAAATTATCCATACTGGGTATGTGCTGTTGGCGTTTTTGTTAGCTAGTAAATCTCTAAACATAAAGTACTAATTTTTTGGCAATGTATTTTAAATAGGATTTCTAGCTGCCAGCCTAGCTCGTAAGTTCTACTAATATTAAAATTCTAAATTAGTAATAAATATTTGATTTTGAGAACTAAGTAATTTATATATTTCGTTCGTTCCAGACATTAATGTTTTGTTATTATCTTTAAAATTATGAAGGACAAATTTAAATTTATCGTTCTCGGGAGGAAGTTGTATAGCATCTAAATAACCACTATGAATGTGTGCGACAACATGAGTTAAAACATTTTGTTGTTTGCTCATACTTATATTGGCTAAACCTCGAAAAGTTAGAGGTATATTATTTAGCCCTGTTTTTTCAAATAATTCTCGCTTAGCATGAGTAGGTATGTTTTCGCCAAAATGTTGTTTGCCACTTGGTAACATTAGCTGGCCTTTAAATGGTTGGAATTTTCTTTCAAGCAATAACCATTCGTCGGTTTTATTCTTAATTGCAATTATTGCAATAAGCTTCGGTTGTTTACTCGGTTTGTTATTTGAACTACTCAAGGAATCGACATATGTTAGTCCATTAGTTGATAAGCTATAGATATTGTCGATCTTTGAGATATAGCCTGATTTAATGAGAGAGTTTAGATGATACATAAAGATATTACTTTCCATACCATCTGGTTTAAGCTCTGAAAATCTTAAACCGTCAGATCGCATTAGTCGGTTAATTAAATCTCTTTGAATTGGGTGATCTACCATCTTCATATTTATTGTACTAGTTCTTCTGTACTTAAACTACCTAAACTAAAACCTTTTATATTAACTTGCTTAGCCAGTTCTTGCCCCATTCCTTCGATTTCAACAATCGTTTTGTTTATTTGATCATAATAATCTAAACAGAGAATGTATTCTTTATTCTGAAATTCATATATGAATCGAGAGCGGATTTTATGTAACTCTTTAATGCAGTTTATTTCGTATAATTGGTTATATAAATCTTTTGAAAGATTTCGATGAATTTCTTGCCTAGTATCACCATTATTGCCGCTTTTTAGGGCAAAATGATAGAAAACATGTTTATTGTCTACAACGCCATGTCTTAAACGAAATTTTTGACCAGCTATTTCATGATAACTTTGATAAATATCCATACTGTTTAGATATTCATTAGAAGAACTATCAATTATTTCTAAAGTCTGATTAATATCTATCGGATAATTTGGGATGAATTTTGATTCTTTTTCAATTTCATGATGAAATATATCAAAAAGTGCATCGCTAATCTTATCTTTGAAATTTGGGCTAGAATATATGGAAAATTCTGGGTTAATGCTAGCTATTTTTAGGTTACGGTTACAAGTATCGATGGCTTGAGCAGTACTCTCGTATCTTGATGGGTTAGTGGATAGCAGTGCTTCGTAAACTTCCGATGATATTTTAGCAACTGTCGGGAGATAGACGACTTTATCAACTAAGCTAATGAGTGGTGATTGCTCTAGACCTAACTCTAGCAGTATCTGATCGTACTGTTCTTCGTTTAAATATGGTTTTATATCTGCTCGATCAACTACAATTATAGAGTTTGTGCCAGCGTACTTTTCTTTAGCATCCTGGATATTTAAGACTATTTTATTTAATATATGCTTTTGAAATTCTAAATAACTAGGTTGATAACTAAAAAAATTCTCAATACTTATGCCGGCATTTAATAATTTTCCGATTTCAGCCGTTGCTATTTCTGGTATAAGTACAAAATTTTTAGTTTGTTCCTGACTTAGAAGTTTAATTTCATTAATTAAAGTTGTTTTACCACCACAAGGACCCCCTTCTGCAGCAATTACAATCGGTTGAGGTCGACATATTTCTTCAAAGATTTGTCTTTGGTATTCTGATGTTTGATTAACTTTATCAAATTCATGGTTCATGAACCTATATTAAAATTAAACTGAACTGGTTACAGTGCAATTGTTTTGAGTCAAAAAAAATTGACTAAAATATACTTTAAATTAAATATTATTTTTAAGATCTTTTGGCTTACTACTAACCCGATAGACTAAGTAGGGTATCAGGGCAATATAGAGCGAACAAAGAGTCATGTAATAATCTTGTGACCAGTTACCATTTTTACCTGGTTGAATAGCTTGAAGTAGTGAGATAGCACCAAAAATTATATAACCAACTAGAAATGTATTAAGGATTATATTTCGCCTTAGATTGAACCATAGAATAAATAAGCTAGTAAATAAGAATACTGAGCCTAATATACTAAAAATACCGTGTGCCAGTAGCAGATTATCTGTTCGAAAAGTAGGACAGGTTTTTATACCTTGGACACATCTGAGAGGTAAGAGTGCGTCAACAATAGTACTAAGACCAAATACAATAGAACAGGAAAGTACAGCCTTTATAGTTTTGAATTTTTGTTTTATTGAAAATATTCGCCAGAGCCATAAACTTATAATTATTATTAGTAAACTACTTGTAATGTCACCCGAAATAAAAACCCAATTATATGGTTGACCAACAGCTTCTAGGCCACTAGCCAGACTATTTTTTGAAACATTTAGGTTGAGCCAATGGCCAAGAGGCCATGAGCTATAAAGTATGCCAGCTACTATACTCAAGATTTCTAATTTTGTTAACAAGTTTTTTCTAATTGAGACCATTTATTTAATTATACTGCTGATGATAAATATGCATGATTATTATATAGGGATAGTAATCATATTATTAAGTAGCGTTTAATCAACTATTGTTAAGATTTTTTGCCATTAAGCACCCAACGAACTGAAGGACTTATCTTTTTATCGGAACGGTGAATACAGCCAATCCAACAACAGGGTCGTCTCATCCCTTCCTTGAGTTCGGAAATAACTCTCTTAACATGCTCATTTCTGGTTTTTTGTTGCTTAACAGTGATGGTCCAGCAAATCCACTCGTTACGTGCCAGCGGTGTAATATCTTCCCATAGTTCCAGAGCTTTCTTGTCTGAATTAAGTGCTTTTCTTAGATCATTAGGTAATTCATGTACAACACCCTCAGAAATTGGTCTTATTTCCATTTATCTATATTAACTCAATTTTAATTTAATTTCTGTATTTGTTTATTATGATAAAATATTGACATAATGGCTGAGAGCAATTCAACTAAGAAAATAGTTATCGTTGAGGATAATCAAGACCTAGCTGAAATTTATAAAACAAGGCTTGAACTTCTTGGCTATACATGTTTCATTGGTTATAATGGAATTACTGCTCTATATTTTATACAACAAGAAATTCCTGATCTAGTCTTACTTGATCTTATGATACCCGATATCTCTGGAGGCCAAGTACTCGAAACTATGCGTAATAGTGCTTGGGGTAAACAGATTAAAGTATTAGTTATTTCAAACCTCAATGAGAGCGAAGCTCCTTCTAACCTTCGACAACTCGGGATTGAAGGTTACGTTGTAAAAGCAAATCTAGTAAATGATCAAATCGATCAGTTGGTAGCCGCAATCTTAAATCCATCAACTCCACCATCATCACCCCAAGTTATCTAAAGAGCTATCTCCAAATATGTAGGCTATTTCGAAGCGATTTTACTATTTAATTGCGACTTCGAGGTTATCAACATTGGAAATGGAGAATCACTCTATCTAACTCCTACTAATTGTAGTAAAGTTTTGAATCTACCGTGAGTATATAACTCAGTAAGCTCTTCTCGATCAGTGAACTCAAAGATTAAGTTATAATATTCGAATCAGTTCAATAACTCGTCTACCGGAAATTTACCCACTCGACAGTTCCCG
>JAJYCU010000045.1 GCA_021778165.1 bacterium
GAGAGGGATTCGAACCCCCGAAGGCGAATGCCAGATGATTTACAGTCACCCGTGTTTGACCGCTTCACTATCCCTGCTTCTGTGTAAATGGAGCCGACAGAGGGATTTGAACCCACGACCCGCTGTTTACAAAACAGCCGCTCTGGCCACTGAGCTATGTCGGCAGATAATTTATACCATTAAAGTTTAGCAAAATACGGATTAAACTACAACTCTCTTAGCTCTGTTTAAAGGCTTAAGCCTAATTGGTGATTTTTTGATTTTTTTAATTCGATAAGCTATCTTGTCAGCCTCTTTAGTCATGCTGTTATCTTTATAAGCTTTATGGAGGAGATTAAGTGTTTGTCGGGTTGGCTCCAATCTAACAGCAGTTTCTAGGGATTGAATCATGGACTTATTGTTATTAAGTTTTTCTTGAACTTTTGCGTATGCGACATGTCTAGCAGCAAATTTAGGTTCTAGCCTAATTGCCTCTTCAAAAGCAATAGCTGCTTTATCGTAGTTTTCAGTTTCAAAATATATTAGACCTAAATTATGCAAACTTGAGGGCGACGATTCGATACTTGATGCAATTTCAAAACAATCAATAGCGTCTTTATACTCTTTTCTTTTAGCATATAAGATACCTAACCTGTTATAGGCCGCAGCGTTTTTTTCATCAAGTTTCAAAATTAATAGCAAAGCCTTCTCTGCCCTTAAAAGCCTATTTTCTCTCATAGAAATATGGGCTATATCCCATAACTTAGACAATCTATCGCCAAATTTTCTAGAGAAAGATGCATATTCATCTTCTCTAATTTTAGAATGAAAAATAGTTAAAAAAGCAAACAGAAGTACAATCGATATTTCGTACATTGTATATATTATACCTCTATTGTCAGATTATTTCATTTACAAAGTTTAATAGTACTAAACGAACCTGAGAATTTTCTTCTATCATATTAACTGCGTTAAGACTTGATTTAAAAATCTTTTGCCAGACTTTATTAGACGAGTTATTTTTAATTGCTGCATCGGACATAACATGTAAAATTTTTAAAAAAATAATACTATCCGATCTGTTCTTATATAAATCGTTTATCAATAATAACTTCTGTGTTGAATCGGCCGACAGAAAAGCTTTCGCAGTATTAAATATTTTATTATCTTGTGAATTAAATCTAATTAAATCATCATCAATTCTTACTGGTAACCCTGAATTAAGCTGATAAACCTTTTCTATATCAGCAGATTCTATATTCGGATATTTATTTTTAAAGTAATCGAGCAAGTTTTTATGACTAGGTTTTATCACATTTACAGATTTAACACGAGACAAGACTGTAATTGGTATTTTCGATCTCTCTGAAACACACATTATAAAACATATCCCAGCTGGAGGTTCTTCGAGAGTTTTTAAAAACGAATTGTATGCAGGCAACGAAAGTTCATCGAAATTAGTAAATATATACACTTTATCAACTAATTCCGAACTTTTTAGATATATATTACTTCTAAGACGTCTTATTTCAGCAATAGATGATTTAATCTCTTTAAAATCTATCATTTCGATTTTAGGGCCACTATAAGTAATTTTCTTATTAAGTATTTTTGTGGCAATCAATCTTGCAATTTTACTTTTTCCAACCCCCTCTTCGCCGAATAACAATAGACTATTGGAAGGAAATTCGACAAATGCCTTAATTTGCTTTTCTACAATCCGATTAATCGGTATATCTACATCGTACATATATTTATTTTAATATTTCTTCAAATTCTTTTGGAATTTCTGAAACAAAAACTGATTTTTTGGTCTCGCCGGGTAATCTTAAGGATAATTTATAAGCGTGTAAATACATTCGATCATAGATTGATGAATTAGCTGAATTATAAAGTTGATCACCGACGATAGCACATCCAATAGACTTTAAATGAACTCTAAGCTGATGAGTTCTCCCCGTATAAGGCATAAGTTTTATTAAAGCCATATTCTTAGTTTTATTAGTTTTGATAACTTCATATTCGGTTTTTGCTACTTTTCCCTCTGGATTAGCAATAAACTTTTTAGGATTCTTTGAGTCTCTTTTTATTGGCATATCTATAATAGCCTGCTTTTCTTCAGGAATACCATCGGTTATAGCGAAATATTCTTTTTCTACTTTTCTAGTTGAAAATAATTTTTGTAAGTATTTTACACTCTCTTCATTTTTGGCATATATCATAACTCCATCGGTTGCTCTATCTAAACGATGAACAATTCCTCCGCGGTTAACTGGAAGATTATCAGTTTTTGATATTAGCAAAGAATTGACTGATTCTTCTGGATTATAATCTCCCTTTGAATGAGATAATAGACCGATTGGTTTTTCTAGAACCACAACATTGTTATCTTCATAGATAATTTTTAAATTAACAACCGGGCGGTTAGTAGATATTTTAAGTTTTTCTAAGTTAATATCAATTTTATCGTCTAACCCAACTCTTTGACCATTTTTCAATGCCCTATTGCCGTTAATCAATATATCGCCATTTTTAATTAATTTACTAATGATAGAGCGATTTAAACCCTTTAGCTTATCCTTTAAATAGTAATCAAGTCTTATTTTAGTAGTAAATTTATTATCTATTTTCATTAAGGTCTTAAGCCTACAGCTTGTTGAATCTTATATAGTCTTTGAATAGCTACATCACGCATTAAATATTCGCTGGACTCTAATTTTCTCATCAGTTCAGACTCATCCATGTTAGATATATTTTTTCTTAAATTCTGTAGAAAGATTTTGACTTCATCGGCTACAGCCTGCTTTAATTCAAGGTAATTTGTCTTTCCATTCCAGTTTTTTATAGTTGTCTCAATAGGCTCATCTATGAGCAACGATAGTATATGAATTAAGTTTGAAACCCCAGGATTATTATCCATATCGAACTTAATTTCTCCATTTGAATCAGTTGTTGCTGCTAAAATCTTTTTTGTGGCAACAGCTGGATCATCAGATAATAAGATAGAACCATTTGGATCAGTGTCAGATTTAGACATCTTTTTATTCGGGTTAGTTAAGCTTCGTATTCTAATCCCATCGGATCTGCCAATAAATTGCTGCTGCTTAGACCATTCTTCAGGTACAATGAAAATTTCAGAATTAAACCTATTATTAACCCTAATTGCGATATCTCTGGCTAATTCTAAATGCTGTCGTTGATCCTCTCCCACAGGCACCCAGCGGGCACCATAAAGTAGAATGTCTGAAGCCATTAGGACTGGATAATCAAAAAGTCCCGCTGAAACATTATCATCATTATCTTTTTTTTCTTTGAATTGAGTCATTCTAGACAATTCGCCAAAATAAGTAAAATTGTTAAGTATAACCGTAAGTTCACTATGGGCAGCAATATAACTTTGACGATAAATATATACATTATCATCAGTTAAATCTATTCCAGAAGCAATATAATATTTTAGACTACGAATAATCTGAAGGTACAGATCTTTATGTTTAATTGGTGTAGTAAAGCTATGAAGATCTGGAACAAAAATGTTAATCTGATGTTCTCTTGAAAATTTTTTCTGTAATTTTACCATCGGTAAAATTGCTCCCAAGTAATTTCCGATAGTAAAATCGGCATTAGCTCTCACACCAGTTAAGATTATAGATTTATCCATTTACAAAGTATTATACAGTATTTAGCCCAAAGACTAACGCTTAGTGAACTGTCTTTGTTTCCGAGCACCTTTAAGACCGAACTTCTTTCGTTCTTTGTCTCTGGAATCGCGACTAAGTAAATCGGATCTTTTTAGAGTACTTTTGTAATCGGCATTAACTAAAACTAACGACTTAGAGATAGCCAAACGTATTGCCTCGGATTGAGAGCTATGTCCTCCGCCAGAAACCACTATTGTGGCATCATATTTATTAAATAAATCTAATAAAACAAATGGCTCAACAATTTTAGAATTAAGGGTTTTTGAACCTGCAAAATATTCTTCAACAGATTTTCCATTTACGATGATTTTACCGTTTCCAGGAAACAAACGAACTCGAGCTGTAGAACTTTTTCTTCTACCTAAGGCGTAATGATATTCTTGTTTAACCATTTAAGGCTCCTTTTAAAGAAAGTTTAATCGGTTTTTGGGGCATATGAGGATGTTCTTCACCAGTATAAATTTTAAGCCTGGCAAGACGATCAGTTTTTAATCTATTTTCAGGTATCATGCCTTTTACTGCTTTGAAAATAACTTGTGTAGAATCTTTTGAGATTTGATCTTTTAATTTAATTTCTTTAATTCCACCCGGATAGTTAGAGTGATGGAAATATGATTTGTCGGTCAATTTTTTACCAGTTACAACTAATTGATCAGAATTAACGACAATAACATAATCTCCACAGTCAATGTGTTTTGTAAACTCAGGTTTATTTTTACCAAGTAATAAAACGGCAATTTGAGTTGATAGTCTACCTAGAGTTAAGTCTTTTGCATCAACAATATACCAACTTCTGGTAACATCTGAGGGTTTAGCACTATATGTTTTCATTACTTAATCTCCGCCTTAACTTCTGTTTCTGTAGTTACTTTTTTACTGCTTGCAACATTTAAATCATCAACAAAAGATACCTGTGCCATAAGAGTATTATCACCTCTTCTATTATCAAGTTTAGTAATTCGAAGATAGCCTGAAGATCTTTTGTCTAATTTAGGTGCTATTTCATCTACTAGCTTATTGGCACTAGATAATGTTTGAAGTTTAGAAATAACTTGTCTTCGATTGTGTAGATCGCCGATTTTAGATTTGGTTATTAGTTTTTCTACATATGGAACTAGTTCCTTGGCTTTAAAATAAGTAGTCTTAATTGATTCGTATTTAATCAACGAATCAGCAAGTCCCTTTATTAAAGCAGTTCGCTGGTCTGTTTTTCGATGAAATTTTCTTCCTTTATATCCGTGACGATGCATATTAAAGCTCCAGTTCAGCCAATTTCTCTTTAACTTCATCTAATGCTCGACTTCCAAAACCTTTAAGGTCCTTAAGTTCTGCATCATTCAAGCTAAATAAATCCTTAATTGTGTGGATATCATTATTTATCAAAGCATTAGTTGTACGAGCTGATAAATTTAAATCTTCGATTGATGTATTTAAAACTGAATTTTCATCATCATCGTTTTCTTTAACATTATAATCAGTTTCTTCTACTTCATCTTCCTGAGTGAAGGTTACTCTGGTTTTTCCAGCTAATGCGGTATATTGATTGATTAATATCGCTGCTGCTTCTTCAAAAGCATCTCGTGGAGTAATAGAGCCATCAGTATCAATTGTAATTAGCAATTTATCTAAGTCAGTTGCTTGTCCAACTCGAGTATTTTCAACTTTATACCTAACTCGTAATACAGGGCTGAAAATAGCATCAACAGCAATCATATCACTAGCTTTTCTTGATGTACTTTCTTCGATTGATCTATATCCACGACCAATTTCAACTACGAAATCAATCACAATCTTTGTCTTTTCATCATCAATTGTGGCTATAACATGCTCTGGATTAACTATCTCTATGTCAGCATTTGCTTCAATATCTTTAGCTGTTACTTTACCTTTTCCTGTTTTTGTAAGACGAACGGTGTGTTTTTCTTCACCGTAGACTCTAAAACGGATACCTTTAATATTTTGCATGATATCGACAACATCTTCTACCACGCCATCAATGTCGGTAAATTCATGCGTA
>JAJYCU010000046.1 GCA_021778165.1 bacterium
TTTTTTTTCTGTTATTAATAATGATATCTTGGCAAATGGCTCATTTTTATGCGATTGCGATTTATCGTCTAGATGACTATAGACGAGCTAATTTACCTGTTTGGCCTGTATCAAAAGGTGTTCCAAATACAATAAAATGGATATTTTTTTATATGGTATTTTTTATGTTCGCAAACATAGGTTTAAGTTTATTCGCCAATGCTGGATTTATCTACCTTATGATAATGCTAGTAATATCTTACCTATGGATGTATCTGTCAGTTAAAAAAGTTTCAAAAATCGATGATGGATTATGGGCAAAGCAGGTATTTAAACATTCACTTTGGGTCAATATTGGTTTTCTAGTAAGTTTAGTTTTAGTAAGAATATAAGCACACACTACTGTCCGATTGGTAAATACACATGGACAGTAGTTCCCTTGTCTTCTCGACTTGAAATTACAATATTGCCTTTATGTAAGTCTACGATAGATTTGGCAATCGATAGTCCTAATCCATAGCCACCGTTTTTATTATTTCTCGATAAATCTGCCTGATAGAACCTGTCAAATACTGATTTTAGTTGATCTTTATTTATGCCCATACCTTCATCTATAACGTTTATAACTGTTTGTTTTTTATCATAAAGTTTAACAGAAACGGATATATGACTTCCTTTCGGACTATATTTTATAGAATTGTCTAGCAAAATTATCATTAACTGAACTAGAGATTCTTTATTTCCTAAAACTTTACTTTCTTTTACTTCAGATATGTCAATTTTAATATCTTTAGTTTCTGCGATTAAATGTAAACTTTCTAGAGCTTCTGAGACAACTTCATTAATTGAAATTAATTTAAACTCAGTCCTTAATTCATCGTTTTCTAGTTTTGTTAGTTTTAAAATGCTATTTATTAATAATTCAATTTTTTCAACTTCTTCTAGATTAGATTTAATAGTAGTTCTAAGATCAGAAATTGAAGCTTTTTGATTCATCAAAACGACCTCGTCCTCCATTTTTAAAGCTGTTAGTGGAGTTCGAAGTTCGTGAGATACATTTGCTGTAAAAATTTTTTGTTGATGGTGAGCTTCTTCGATTGGTGAAAGCGTTTTTCTGGCTAGGAGATAACTTGCGAAACCAGCAGATATAAGAACCACAATATTGAAGCTAATTAATTTCAATATAATAATGTGATCTTCGTATTTAAGATCCTGATTAGGATGTAATATTGATTGATTGTGAAAAATTGGGTACTGTTCATAGATTCGTGCAGATTCCCTTTTTAAACCATCAGATAATTCTCCCGATACAACATTGTAAAGCGCAAAACTAAACATTAAACTTATAGCCATAACGATAGCTAGATACCACAAGGTTAATTGTACGTAAGCTTTTTTAAACATTGCTGTTAGTTTTTAATATATAACCAAAACCCCTCTTGGTATGAATTAGATTTTCTAAATTTGAAAACGGTCGATCTATTTTATTTCGTAAATATCCAATGTAAACCTCAATCGTGTTTACTAGTATGTCCGATTCTTCATTCCAAACGTGAGATATTATCATATCCTTTGTTAAGACTTGATTTGGGTGATGCATCATATATTCGAGTAAAGCAAACTCTTTGTTGGTTAAATCAATTGGGTGGTTGTCTCTTGTAACCTGATATGATATTGGATCTAGCGTTAAGTCAGCAATTTTGATTACATTACCAACAGTTTGTTTTGGTCTTCTCAAAAGTGCTCTGACTCGAGCATACAACTCTTCAAATGAAAAAGGCTTCACTAAGTAATCGTCAGCACCTGAATTTAAGCCTTCAACTCGATCACCAATGGTACCGCGTGCGGTTAGCATGATAATAGGTGTCGTAACACCTTCATCTCTTAGAGTTTTACATAAAACTACCCCGTCTACCTTACCCGGTAACATCCTATCGAGTACAATCAAATCATATGTCGAATCAATTCCATAGCTATAACCAGTGTCAGAATCCATAACACTATCAACAACGTAACCTTTAATCTCTAGTCCCTTTTTAATAGCACTAGCAATTTTTGGCTCATCTTCTATTACAAGTATTTTCATTTATTCATTATAATCTACTTTTTTATTATAAGTTTTTGCTTAAATATTAGCGACAAAACATAACTTGGTGACATGGGGTAAAATATTAATTTTAGATAATAAAAAATATTTTAAGATGTTTCACTTTAACCTTAAAGTACAGACTATAACCTGTTATAGTATTATTCTATTATCTACCCATAATGTATTTTAGTCCGTAAAAGCTTTATAGATGAATATTAAGAAGTTAGGTATTAAAATCGGTAAAGTTATATTCTTTCTATTCAATCTGAACTGGGCTATATGTGACATAGCTAATTGACTTTAAAATAGTTCAGAGTATAAAAGAGGTTAAGGAGAGAAAAATAAAATGTTAAAACAGTTTGCGAGTATTATAAACATGGATAATCCAGGCCATTATTACCATTGGTCAATAGTAACTATATCGGCCGCTAATTTAATTTTAATTTTTTTGATGGTATTGGTTTTTCTGTTAGCCCTTATACTTCCATTTCCTGGATCAAAAAATAAATTTTTGCATGAGGAAAAAGAATCTTCTGATTTCAAAGAAAATTACTTAAACAACAACTCTGACATGTGGACAGCCAAAATCAGAAATTTGTGGATGAGGTTTTTACCACCAAGTAAGTTAATCCCTGATTCACAGCCTGCTTATGTAGGGTCCTGGATATATGTTTTTGGTGTTGCTACTCTAGCAGCATTATTTATGGTAATTGTATCTGGATTTGCTCTTGCCATAGGAGGTGTCGACTGGTGGCACACAACAGTTGTCGGTCATTTTTTCAATAGTATTCACTTATGGTCAGTTGAACTTTTTATGTCCTTTATGGTTATACATTTATGGGGAAAGTTTTGGATGGCTGCATGGCGTGGTCGTAGAGCCTTAACTTGGATGACAGGTGTTTTAGCTTTTCTTATTTCGGTTATTGCAGCATTTACAGGATATTTATCTCAACAAAACTTTGATTCTCAATGGATTGCTACCAACGGTAAAGACGCTCTTAACGCCACTGGCATCGGAGCATTCTTTAATCTTATGAATTTTGGGCAGATGATTACTTGGCATATAGTATTGATACCCTTAGCATTAATCACGCTAGTCGGTGGTCATATATTACTTGTTAGAGTTAGAGGCGTTTCACATCCTTTACCAGTTAAAATGGCAAGAGGTCGTAACGCAATACTATCTCAAAAAGTTTCTGATAAAGCAGATTGGACTGGACCTAACCGAAAGTATGACATTGTAAAAGAAGGATCGTTCGCAGTTCTAGTGGTATTCATACTAGTTATTGGGCTTTCATTCCTACTGTCTTCGCCAGATAAACCTCCTGTCACAGTTCAGAGTTGGTCTAATATATCTCCGGCTGATTTTATGGGCACTGTAGTGAGTGAACTTAATGGAACAAGCGAGACAGCTAACTACGGTCCACCATACAATAACGGACAAAAAAATGTACAGAAGATTATAGTTTCACCACAGCTCTTTTCCGGTATTAGACAACCAATCGACAGTGCAAATACCTTCGTCATAAATCCACTTAACAAACTAGCTGTTAATAACACTCAGCTTAAACTTGCTTTAAATCAGTACACTTCTGCTTCCACTGATTCAAAGCAAACTTGGTTAACAAACTATTCTAATGCACTAAAGGATGTTTCATTTGCTAATTCTAAGATATATGTACCTAATGGTAATTATGGTCCTGTAGGCTTGATTGTTGCTAGTGAGCTTAATTACGCCCGTTCTGGCGCTATTGACACAGCCTTACTGTCTCAACAGCCTTTTTACGTCTCTAACTATACTATGCCATTATTGTTTCTTGAGGATGGAAGATATTGTTCATCTTTAGCTCAGAAAGAACACTTGATTGGAACCCAATGGGGAGTTATGAATGAAACAGGTAGTTACCCAGGTCAGCCTTGGTTATGGCTATATACTCTCTGGTACCAAATACCTAGTTTTAGTTCATCTGCTAATGTCGATTTGATAGCTATTTTAATGACTCTTGTTTCGACAGTATTATTGATGATGATTCCATTCATTCCAATTGTTCGAGATATCCCAAGATACATACCCGTCCATAAAATTATTTATAGAAATTGGAATAAGTCTAGGAAATAAACGAGCTAGTCTCTTAATATAACCGAATTACGATTTGGTCCGACACCAATTTTGGTTACAGGTATCTTTAGTTCAGATTCTATAAATTCTATAAAATCTTTAGCATTAGTAGGAAGTTCTTCGTAAGTTCTGACAAGACTTATATCCTCTTGCCAAGAAGGTAATTCTTTGTAAACTGGTGAATATTCAGTTAATGTTTGCGCTGAACTAGGAGCAATCTTAATCTTTTGATTGTTTATCTGATATTCGGTAGCAATCTTGAAAGTCTTCCCGTATCTAGGAATGTGATCTAGTTTAGTTAAAAATATTTCGTCAGCACCGTTAAGTAAAATAGCTTTTCTAATTTCAACAAGGTCCAAATATCCAATACGTCTTGGTCGTTTGGTAGTAGCACCGTATTCACTATCGGTTTTACCAAATTCACCGCGAATATTTTGCGCTACAACACTATCAGTAATTTCAGTTATAAATGGTCCACCACCGACATGAGATTTAATTGCCTTAATGACTATACTAACTTTAGAAACTTGTTTTGGTGAAATGCCCAATCCGTCTAAAAGTCCCGTGACTGTGGTTGAGGATGAGGTAACAAAGGGATACATACCATGATTTATATCTAACCAAAAAGCTTGGGCACCTTCTCCCAGTACATATTCCCCATTATCTAATCTTCTATTAATAATTTCGACTGTATCTGCCATATAAATTTTGAGTTTTTCAGTCGCTTCTAACCAATCTTTAGCAACATTTTTAAGGTCATCTATTGATTTCTTTGAATTTTCATCCAAGGTCTCGTTTACTTTAACAAGTAGAGAAAAAGTTTTGTCCAGTAATTCAACTGGATTATTTATGGATTCTAGTCTAACACCTTCTCTGGTGTATTTGTCTCCAGCCACAAATGCAATGCCTGATTTTGTGCTCCCCTGAGCATCCTTGCCAGATTCGCGGGCTAAATCAAGTAATAGATGATGGGGCATAACTAAATGAGCTGAGTTACTGATGACAAGATTATTGTTATCAATTTTAATGCCTGCACGTAATAAATTATCTATTTCTTGGTTAATTTTAATAGGATCAAGGAAAACCCCGTTCCCTATTATATTCAATATTTTTGGATGAACTATACCTGCAGGTATTTGATGTAAAGCAATTGGATCGATAGATTCTGGTGCAACAGTATGTCCAGCATTGGCACCTCCATTACCACGAGCAACAACAGTATAATTAGGAGCTATAAGATCGACAAAACGACCCTTTCCTTCATCTCCTCTTTGACCACCTACTATTGCATGAAATGGCATAACTTATAGAGAATACACTCTAACTATACTTTATGCAATTATATTTCTGAGTTTTGACATAAATAATGACATACTTAAATAAGTTGGCCAAAAAGTCACTTAAATTGACTAGTAATTTATT
>JAJYCU010000047.1 GCA_021778165.1 bacterium
ACGGTGCCTGTTTCTTTTGGATCTTATTTTTGTTTTGATAACTCACTGCATATAATAACTCTTCCCACTTCGTTATCTTATTGTTATATTCCAGGAAACAATTTGAGTGCTAATCCAATTTCTTCAATCCCTCCCGTAAATAATGCCCCATACTTTTATCAAACTCAAATACAGCAAATATCTTCACCCACTTTCTCGAGTCATTTTGGACCAACTATCTGCAGTTATCAGTTCGCAACATTTCAAGTTAAAGTTAACTGGCAGTCACTTCTAACTGGAAATAATGATGAAGTATCTTTGTTCTATCGTCCTTCAACTAATCCATCTTGCCGATGAGACACAGGGTCTTAGGACATCATGAGTAAATACAGCCAAAATCTTAAAGTAATCAGAGATAACCAGACCGGTTTTACTATTATAGAATTAATGATTGCTACCGTCGTTTTCTCTACAGTTCTATTAATTGCTACAATTTCTATAATTTTTGTTAGCAAAACTTATTCAACAAGTCAGATAAATATAAAACTTCAGAATACGACGGAATCAATTCTAACAAGTTTATCTAACGCAATTAAATATAATAAACCGACGCCTATTAATATGAACTACTCTACAGCCTTCAGGAATTATTCAGGTTATTTTTGCATTGGTAATAATGTCTACACTTATTATTTGCCATCCCATCCAAGTGATAACGAACCGCTTAATTACACGGACTCACTTGGAAATACTAAAAATGAAGTTGGATTGATTCAATCGGTGTCTACTACATGTGGCCCTAATTTAAACGGCGTACAACTATTGTCTAATAATGAAAGACTAGGGGAACTTGATATTGTGCCCCGTGGCAATAGTTATGAAATTTTAATTAGTATAGCTTATGGAGATGATTCGGTACTAAAATTACCCAACACAACTCTTTCGCCTAATCCAGATGGAACCCCAAATTATCCCTATTATTGTGATGTGAATTCGTTTAGCTTATCTTTTTGTTCGGTAGATACTGTTTCTTCGATTGCATCCTCAAGACTTAATCAATAAAACTTAAAGAGAAAATATGCTAACATTTAAAAAGAACATGAAAAATAAATTTGCAATAACCTCAGAAGACGGATTCGCCGCGATAATAATTACTATGATAATTTTAGCTATCATAGGCCTTTTGGTTTTAGGGTTCGCTACAAATACTATTAATAATCAAAAAATTGCTCTAGATAACATATTTTCCACACAGGCTTACTATGACGCAGAAAGTGGTATTAATGATGCCTTCACCACTATTTCTGCATATGAAAAAACTGCTAACGACTTAAGTAACTTACCAGCTAGTATCAATAATTGCACCAACAACTCCTACGTGGTATCAAACTCCAATGTATTAGATTCAAATAATTCCTATACTTGTTTGTTAGTTAATCCTCAACCCACTACTCTAGAGTTCAAGCCCATATCGCAATTGCAAGGGCAGGTATTTCCAATAGAATCACCACCACCAGTATCTGGACCCAGGTCAAATATTAATTTCATAGTATTTAATTGGCAATCCCATAACTTAACAGGCTCTCCATCATTCTCTGGATGTAATACTATTTTAGGTAAATTCAGTACGCCGAATAATATAAATAGTAGTAATTGCACTGCGCCTGTGATTCAAATTGATTTCGTCCCAATGAATAAAATAGTAGCTAACAGCACACCGACTTCACTTAATCAATCTACAGTTAATTTTTATCTAGAACCAATTAGTTCAAATAATTTTTCTACACCAGTTTCTGGAACCATATCTTCTCCAACTACCCCAATGGAAGGTTATATTTATCGTCCTTTTTGTTCACCTGCTGTAGTCGCAAATTTTGAATTTAGTTGTTATTTTGTAATGCAGGTACCTGCTAGTCTAGTTTCCAATGGCTATTATGTTCATCTCGTTCCAATATACTACGATGCAGATGTGTCGGTCTCGGGTTCGGTAGGGGCAAGCTATAGTTCATCATCAAGCGTTCCTTTGTTTGGTGCACAGGCTTTAATTGATTCGACCGGTGATGCAGCTGGAGTTTTGAGAAGACTCGAAGAACGAGTATGTATAAGTACGCTTTGTAATAATAGTTCCCCTAGTGCCCCAATTATAAGTAACGGTGATATATGTAAAAAATTTACGGCTATGCCGGGACAAGTTGTTGATGCTTCCGGATTTTGTAGTTTGCCTTAATCAAGGCTATCTTGATCAGAATGAAATTTTTTATAAACTTCTTTTAAGTGCACGTCTGTAATATGAGTATAAATTTGCGTTGTTGCGATATTACTATGGCCAAGCATTGTTTGTACGCTTCTAATGTCGGCCCCATTCATCAGAAGATCGGTTGCAAAAGAATGACGAAGCACATGTGGACTGACGTGTTTGGTTATACCGGCAAAACCGGCATATTTTAAGACTATTCGCTGTATACTCCTCGCCGATAATCTTTTAAAATCTCCAGTATTATCGATTTTTTTATATCCATTCTGATAATGAATAAAAAGTGGCACTGAACTATCTGTCCTTTGATCTAAATATTTTTTTATCCAATATTTTGCATCTTCGCTTAAAAACACCAATCTATCTTTCTGACCTTTACCTCTAATTGTGAATTCACCACGATTCAGGTTCAGTTGATCTTTATTAAGACTAACAAGCTCGCTAACTCGCATGCCAGAACTAAAAAGTAGTTCCAGTATAGTTCTGTCCCTTAATCCAATCAATGTTTCTGTTTTCGGTTGGCTGAATAATCTTTTAAGTTCATCTCTGTCCAGAAAAGTAACCTGTTTTCTTTTAAAGGAAGATAACTCAATCTTTTCAGATGCCATAGAATTAATATTTCTTTTCTGGCAATATTTCAAGAAACTTCGAAGGGCAATTAGATGATAATTTTGAGTTGACTTATTTAATTCTTCAGAAGTATTAGTCCCCAATCTGTTAAGCCAAAGTCGCCATCGTCTAATTAAATCATCATTTATATCCTCAACATTAATTTCACCGGCAAAATCGCTCAACCGAGTTAGGTAATGGTTATAATTTCTGATTGTTTTTAGAGAACGATTCTTTTCAATTTCTAAATATTCTAAAAAATCTGTTTTTAAATTTTCAAATGGCATACTACTAAATAGTATAAAGCAAACGCTACACTTTAATATAACTATTAGCTTAAGCCGCTACAATCTGTTAAAATAGACTGAGCATAATAGATGTAAGGAATTATTTAATGGAAAAAACTCTAGTTATTTTTAAACCAGATTCAGTGATGAGAGGTATCGTCGGCAATGTCTTAACAAGATTCGAACAAGCTGGTTTTAAAATTGTTGGCATGAAAATGGTAAAAGCAAATGATAAACAACTTCATATTCACTATGAGAACATTGGTAAATTAAAAACTAGAAAAGGTGATAAGATTTTTGAAAGTCAACTGAGCAGCATGCAAGACGGACCCGTTATTTTAATGATACTGGAGGGCATTGAAGCAGTCTTAAATGTACGAAAAATGGTCGGTGAAACAGAACCTAAAACCGCTTTACCTGGAACAATTAGAGGTGATTTCGCGCATGCCAACTATTCTTCAGCAGCTGGTGTAGGTAAAGGAATCGCAAATATTGTTCATGCTTCAGCCACGACAGACGAAGCTGAACTAGAAATTAAACATTGGTTTAGTAATGAGGAGATCTTTGACTATAAAATTGTTCATGAACAGTTTACTCTTCCACAAATGTAGACCAAGCTAGAGTATAGCTGTCTCCGTAGTTCAATGGATAAAATAATTCCGTCCTAAGGAAAAGCTAGAGGTTCGAATCCTCTCGGAGGCACCATTTTCAAGATGAACCCTAATAATGCTACAATTAACCTAAAGATGGACCTGAATAAAACACCAGAGAAAACTGGCTATCGCTATTTTCAAGATCAGTTTGATGATGAGGCTGTCTTGTACGTTTTCCGAAAACACCCAGTTGTTATGCGTAAAGGTTTAGTTTTTGGACTATTGGGACCAGTGGTTGGGGTTTTGCCAGCGGCTATTAAACCTGCTCTTGGTTTTGGATATTTTTTCGGCGGATTGTTGGCTGGTTTTTTACTCGGTATGATTATTATGTTGCCAAGTTGGATTAGCTGGTATTTTAGCGTGTTTATAATAACCAACCAGCGGTTTATTCAGATTATACAAAAAGGATTTTTTCATCGTTCGGTAGCAGACATCAAGCTTCAGCAGATTCAATCAATCAGCTATGAGTTAGCCGGTCTTCAACAGACACTATTAGGTTTCGGTCCAATTAAGTTTCAAACTTACATAGGAGATTTTATTATTCATGACGTTCATCATCCAGGAAAAATTCAGAAAAAAATTCAAACAATCCTCAGACAGTTAAACATAACAAGCATAAATTATGCTGGAGAGTCGAATGAAAAAGAAGAATTTGATATTTAACCTAGGTAATTTATTTAAAAAATCTAAAAATGCAGAAAATAAGATTGAGTCGGTAGTAAAGAACGTCCCGAAAATAACTAATAATACAATTGTAGATGTAAGAGAAAGTATATTAAAAGATGCCAGAAAATACATCTATCCTCTAAAACATCCCAAACACTATATAGTCAGATTTTCTATTTTTCTAGTTTCCTTAGGATTAGTGTTCTTTCTAGTTTTTAGTACGTTAGAGATTTATGTTTTTCAATCTTCTTCTGATTTTATATATGGAGTGTCAGACATAATTCCTTTCCCAGTAGCTTATTCCGGGACTAGCCTAGTGTCTTATCATAACTACCTATTTGAACTTCGACGGAACATGCATTATTTCGAGACTCAACAACAAATAAATTTCGCTCAATCAATAAATGCGAGCCTTCTAAATCACCTAAAGACGGAATCAATGAACCAAGTTGTATTGAACTTCTATGTTAAAAAACTGGCTCAAAAGTACAGTGTTAGTGTCACAAGTCAAGAAGTTAACAACGAAATTAGTTATTTTCAGAATCAAAATAGGTTAGGTTCAAATCTTTCAGTCCTACAGAATGTTTTGGATAATTTTTGGGGATGGAGTTTGTCTGACTTTAAAACCGAGTTAAAAAATGAACTTTTACAACAAAAAGTTGTCTACAAACTAGATACTCAGACTGTCACATTGGCAAAAAATGTCTACAGTCAACTGCTTAAAGGCGCTGACTTTGCTACTTTAGCCAGTCAGTATTCTCAGGATCAGAATACAAAAACAAACGGTGGTCAGTTCCCAAACCCAATCCTACAGACTGATAGAACACTTGCACCCCAGGTAATGGCAGAATTATTCAGACTTAAAGCCGGAGAGGTATCTCCAATCATCAACACAGGGTATACTCTTGAGATACTAAAAGTTGATTCAATATCTGGACCAACGCTGATAGCATCTCACATTCAGTTCAATCTACAGAGTATCAACAATTATATTAAGCCTATTTCATCTAGCCAAAAAATTCACTATTTGATTAAATATTAATCAAGTTTAGTGTATAATACCCTATTATTGTGGGCTCGTAGTGAAGAGGCCTATCACGTCTCCCTGTCACGGAGAAGATCGCCGGTTCGAATCCGGTCGGGCCCGCCAAGACGTTTTTT
>JAJYCU010000048.1 GCA_021778165.1 bacterium
ACACGGTAATGGCTCTAAACTTTTAATGCCTTCAGGTTGGTTTCGTTCAGAAGAAAAAAACGAAGATGATGAAATTAATTATCATATGGCCGATGAATTGGGTGATATATTATGGTTTAGTTCAGATTGTGCTATTCGTCTAGGTTTTTCAGTTATCGATGCTTGCAAAAAAAGCGTATTAGTAAATAATTTAACGGCCAATCAGCCAGTATTATCTTTTATGGATATTGAAACAGCTGCATTATTAAATGCAAAAAAGATACGAGTACCAAATAATAGTGGCCTAATGTTGCAAAACATACCTGAAGAATTTCGTATAACCAGTCTTTCAGATAATCCTTTTTACGTCTTTATCCGTTTAATTTCAAGATTAGGCAAAATATTAAATAATGGACAAGTTGATTCTGGCCCTTCAACCGCTACTGATTTTGAACCAATTCAAGATGCTGCTGAAGTTATAGGATCAATAATATTTTCCATCTCTTACATTGCAAAAAACCGGCTAGGAATATCGATTGAAGATATAGCTAGATTTAATATAGCAAAACTGAAAAATCGTCAGTCATATGGTAAAGAAAACGACATAGTCTTAAATTTAGATTTTCTTACTAATAAATAAGCAAGCGATTGATCAACAAGATAATAGTTAATTAATCAACTATTATCCTTCTTGTTGATTCTGAAAATCCAGTCATTAGTGAATATCTAAATAAATCATGATTTATTGCTAAACAATTAATTGAGTTTAAATCATCAGGTCTATCGCTTATAACCGTAACTACGTCGCCAAACTTTAAATCAATGCCTTCAATATTAATCATAGTATGATTCATACATATTCGGCCAACAATTGGTAAAAATTTATTATTAAAACTTACACTACGGATATTACTTAAACTACTAGGAATACCTTCATAATAACCTAATGGCAATACAGCGATATTCATTTTCCTAGGAGCATCAAAAATTCCATTGTAACTTACTCTATCTCCTTTTTTTAAAGCTATTACTTTTACGATTGTACTAGTAAATTTCAGGGCTGGTTTTAGACCATTAAGACATTTTGAATGCTTATCTTTTTTCGAAAGTGGGCTTATTCCATATAATCCAATACCAAGACGAAGTGAATTTGCATGACGACTAACTACTTTAACACTCCCTGCAGTCTGAGCTATGTGTATGTATTTAGGGTTGAAACCAAGACCAAGAATTTTATCTACTAAATTATCAAAAACCTTAACTTGGCCCAAAGTGTATGAATTATCTCTATCATTGTCAGCATCAGCTAAATGAGTCATGATGCCTTCAATATTTATATTAGAATATTTTTTAACCTCATTTAAATACTCATTTATTTCATCTACTTGTAAACCCATTCTATTCATGCCTGTATTTAACTCGATATGGATATTTACTGGTTTTTTGTAAAGACCAAGGGATTTTAAGCCTTCAATATCTTGAATGACAAAAGAACATTTTTTAGTATTTAACAAATTAAAATTGACTGGCTTTATATATCCTAATACCAAAATTTTATGTTTTGAAATATTATTAATTTTTGCGGCCTCAAAATAACCATCAACAGCTAAAAAATCACAATTTACAGAGTTCAATATCTTAGCAACTTGAATTATTCCGTGGCCATAAGCATTGGCTTTTAAGACAGGAATTATTGAGAAATTTGGGTTATTATTTTGAATAATATCAAAGTTATTTATAATACTACTTTTACTAATTTCAATTATATTTAATGTAGAGAATTTATTTCCTGAAAGACTTTTGATTATACTTTTTATTTTGCCTCTGAGCATATTTAGAGTATACCAAATTATCAAATACTTATTCGTCTATCTTTACAGAAAAAAATTACATTGATAAAGTAAATATATGAATAATTATCCAAAAATCAGCGAAGATATAATTAAAGAAAAAATACTAAATTATGTTAGTCGAAATATTGAACCAGAGAACCCAAAACAACAATTGATACAACAGTTAAAAAACCATCAATTCCATCTAATTAATTATCAATAAAAACATTAAACTTTTTTATAAAAAATAATCTACTCTTAGCTCATTGATAATAATTTTCTTATCCGATTAAGAACTCCAATCTTATAAGTCTGAACTTGCTTAATTTTTTTACTAAACATATAATCATAACAAATTGAGGGGAATATATGAAAGTGTATGAAAACTTAGTTGCAATTGAAGGAATTGATGGCTCAGGCAAGGCAACTCAAACAGGATTAATATCTAATTATTTTTCTAAAAAAATAGGTAAATCTGTATTACAAATGAGTTTTCCTCAATATGGTCAACCATCTGCAGTCTTTGCTGAAAAATATCTAAACGGTGAATACGGTGGTGCTGATGATGTGGCAGCAGATTTAGGTTCTTTAATATTTGCTCTGGATAGATTTGCAGCAAAGCCAATTATTGAAAATCACTTAAATTATCCAAACAGTATTGGAATCTTAGATAGATTTGTTGGTGCCAATCTAGCACACCAAGGTACTAAAATTCCTGACAGGGACTCACGCCTTGAATTCTATGAAAGGATACGTATGACCGAATTTGAAATTTTCGAAATTCCAAAACCAATCATGAATATTGTCCTTTTATTATCAACCGATATTGCCCAAATAAATGTCGACAGTAAAAGTAGCAGGTCTTACACTACTAAAAGAAGAGATATACACGAAGAAAGTGCATCACATTTAGATAGAGCTAGCGCAAATTACATAGAATTATGTCAAATTTATCCAGATGAATTTACCCCAATCCAATGTATAGATGAAACAGGGAGAATGAGAACGCCTGAAGATATTCAAACCGAAGTACAACAAATATTAAGAAATGTTTTAAATATATAATTAATTATCCGATTGTTATATAATTTAATTAATGTGGTGGTGAAATAAGCTTACAAATTAAGCAGGAGATTTCAAAACCATGGTAAGTAAAGAACAAAATATTTTCCTAGATTACAGTACTAACCCACCAACTCGAACTACAGCAGGAAAAGAATTTTTAGAAAACGTCGTTACCGATATCGAGGGTCCTGTTTATACATTTTATGATTCTATGTCGCCA
Organism: bacterium; assembly: GCA_021778165.1. Next base: position 3,097 of record JAJYCU010000048.1, read on the forward strand.
ATGGTAATAGCTGCAGCAATGGCCCGGTTATCTAGACGAGGTAGTGACGCAAGAGAGATATTACTAGATGAATTTGCTCTAGATAGTGATGATGTAATTGGCTTATTCCAAAGAGTCGTATCAGGATATGGCGATGACTCAGTCCAACAACTTGTTGGCCAACACATAGTAGTTGAAAATGCTTCAAATTTATTAACAAAAAAACTTGAATGGGGTCGATTTGGGTCTTATCTTGAACAGTCAACTCGATACATATTTTTTGATGAGCTAGATCAAAATGGTAAATATAAGTATTTTATTCCTGAGAACTTCGATGATTCTACTACTAAAAAATATGTTGAAAACCTAGATCAAATATTTGAAAACTATTCAAAAATGGCCAGGGATTTAACTTTATATGTTAGAGAGAACTCCGATAAACCATCCGATCCAAGTGATAGATCGGCATGGTTAGCCGCAACTAGAGCACAGGCATGTGATGCAATTCGTACAGTTCTTCCTGTTGCTACAAAATCGACTGTTGGTATTTTTGCCTCAGCTCAAGCAATTGAAAATTTAGTTATTAGATTAACAGCTGACCGTTTAATAGAAGCTAGGCATGTCGGAAAGTCTATTCTGCAAGAAGTTAGAAAAGTAATGCCTGTTTTTTATGAAAGAGCTGACAGACCTGACCGTGGGATGGCAACAAGTGCCTATTTAGCAAGTAAAAAATCTACTATAGAAGAAATTGTATCAAAACTAGACCAATCTCACGACATAGAAAATGACCCTGTTGTACTATCAGGCTATTGGCCTGAGAATGAACTCGATATAATCCCAGATATATTATTTTCAGAAAGTACAATTAGCACCGAAGGATTAAAACAAATTACTAATAAAATATCAGAGGAAGAAAAAATAGCAATACTAAATACATATATGGGAGAAAGACATAATAGGAGACATCGTCCTGGTAGAGCAATGGAATTTCCTCATTATAAGTTTGAGATTACGGCAGACTACGGCACATTTAGAGACCTTCAAAGGCACCGAGTTGTTGATGGCTTTGAATGGCAAAAATTAACCAGTAGTCATGGATACGATATCCCAAAATTAGTTCAGGAAGCGGGAATGACGGAAACCTTTATTGAGTGCTTTGATTTATCGGAAAAATTAGTAAATTACCTGATAAATGAAGGATACGAAGAGGAATCTCAATATGCAACATTGCTTGGTCATAAAATGAGATATAGATTTATGATAAATGCTAGGGAAGCTTTTCATTTAATTGAACTAAGAACTCAACCACAAGGTCATCCAGGATATAGAAAAATCGCCAATATAATGTTTGAATTAATTAAGGAAAAACATCCAAATATTGCCAGTGCTATGCATTTCGTAAATACTTCAGAAGACCCAGAATTAACCCGTTTAGCTGCCGAAAAAGCTACTCAATTTAAACTAAATAATCTTAGTAGTTAAATAAATTATTAATTAATATATACAAAGAATAAATAATATCCTATAATAATCAATTATTATGTTAGGTGAAAAACCAAAATCTTCAAAAACTGAACCCGTACCGGCAGTTAGCGGTATTGGTCGTTCACTGGATGACAATGTTTGGTTATATAATTTTGAAGAAATATTAGGGCATTTAGCTAAAACAAATAATTTTACATTTGACTTAAGAAAATTACCATCTATTATTCATGCATCCGCCAGTGAAGTCAGAAGTTCGGGTCAACTCAAAGGGCATGAATCAAGTGATGACTTAATTGAAAAAATAATTAGTCAAAAATTAGTCGATGAAAATTTAGCTTTAAATGGCTTAGCTTTATTTGCTCAATCAATAAGTCTAAAAAGTCTTTCTAATAAACCTGGTCGGCATGATATAAGCCTACGAATTAAAAGATTCCCATATAAAAATAGTTTCGAATCTTATATTGAATATGAGAGAAGTAGAGTTAGAACATTAATAAATCCCCATCAACCCCCAATCGCTAATCCAACAACTCCACCAGCAGGTCTATTAGATTTATACTTAGGCACTGTTGTATCTTCAAAAGGGACTAAACCTATTAATCAAAAAGTTAAAATAGAACTAGGCGAGTATGTTAGAGATTCTAGACTAAACTTCGGTGGTTTAACTAGCATTCCTGTTACTAGGAATAGAAAAGTTAGTTAGTTTAATCCATCTATTATTAATGAACTTGCTAAAAATTATTTAATTTAAATTTTATAGGCTAATTAAATTGCTGTTCTGGGCAAAGTAATTTTGTAATAATTGACCGACACCTTGTCCGAATTCATTGCCACAATCATAGCTAGGAAATAAAATACTAGGATTTTTCATTAAAATTGGGTTTTGTGGGCTGAACT
>JAJYCU010000049.1 GCA_021778165.1 bacterium
TCAATTTCTTTATCATCAGCGAAAACAGCAATTCTTAAAGTTTTGCCTGTCCCGTGAGGTAATACTATATTATCTCTAATATTCTGGTCAGCATGTTTTGGATCAACTCCAAGTTTAATATGCATTTCGACGGTTGCATCAAATTTTGATGTGTTTGATTTAATTGCTAAATCTACGGCTTCTGATATGCTATATAATTTAGTTTTATCTACTATCTTATAGGCTTCCTGATATTTTTTACCTCTTCTTGATAGAATCGATCGAGTAGGGTTTTGAGTTTTTTTGCTAACAACTTCTTCTACTAAAGCCTCTTCTGCCTTTTTAAGTTTTTTAGCTTCAAGGGCTTCTGATTCTGCTATTGATTTAGCACTTCTTTTTCCGGCCTTAGCCAAGACTTCAGGGGCATCGATTTTCGCTACTTTCATAGCTTTTTCTTTAGGTTCAGTTACTTTTGGTTTTTTAACCAATTTATCAGCTTCAGTCTTTATTGTTTCTTTCTTAACCATTTGATTCTCCTTCGTGGTGCAATCGGCATATTTTGCCTCCCACAAATTAATTAATTTTTAAATTCCACGCCCATACTTCTAGCAGTACCTAATACCATTTTTTTTACAGACTCTATGTCCTCGGTATTCATGTCTTTAGCCTTAGTCTCAGATATTGAGTTTAGCTGATCTAGGGTTAATTTTTCTGGAAGTTTCTCACTATTTGGTTTGCCGGAACCTTTATCGATTTTCAAAGCTTCTCTTATTAAATCATCGGTTGGAACTCCTACAACTCTCCAGTCCATTGTTTTGTCTTCATATACCGTAATGTGGACAGTTAAATTCTTTCCCATTTGATCTTTGGTTTTTTCATTAAATGGATTAACAAAATCCATCATGTTAACACCATATTGACCCAATATGCTTCCAACCGGTGGTGCGGCACTAGCTTGACCACCTTTTAACTTCATTTTTAAGTTCGCCTTAATTGCTTTTGCCATTTTTAATTAACTCCTACAAACCATTCTTTAGATTTATTTTATTATATCCTATATTCAAGCTTTAGTCCAGATTATGATTTCTTTACCTGAAGGCTATCTAGCTCAATTGGTGTTTCGCGACCAAACATATTAACTAACACTTTGAGCTTACCTTTTGTTTGATCAATTTCATTTACAGTTCCGTCAAAACCTTTGAATGGGCCATCGGTAATTCCAACCACTTCGCCAATTGTAAAATCAATTTTATATTTAGGCTCTTCCTTGCCCATTCGTTTCATAATTTTATCAATTTCATCGTTTTCGATTGGCGTAGGATCTGTACCGGTTCCGACAAAACCCGTAACGCTTGGGGTATTTCTGACTACATACCACGCATCTTCAGTCATATTCATCTGCACCAATACATAGCCTTGAAAAATTTTCTTCTCAACGATTTTACGTTTACCATTTTTGACTTCAATCATCTTCTCTTTAGGTACTAAAACCTGAAAAATCAGTGAACTCATATCTAATGATTCGGCACGTTGCTTTATACTTTCAGCAACCTTTTCTTCATAACCTGAATAGGTATGAATTACATACCATTGTTTATTTTTTTCGTATCTATCAACCATGTAAAAATACCTTTTTAAATATTATTTCAAATCCCCAATCCAATAAACTGATCATAACTCCGAAAACAATAGAAAAGATTATAACCGCAAATGTTAATCTCAGGGTATCCCTTCGATTTGGCCATGTAACTAATCTAATTTCTCCGAATGATGATCTAAGAAACTTAAACTTAGGGAAAAACTTAAAAATTTTACTATTACTTAATTTATTAGAAAATCTCTTTTGAGTATTTCTAGTATTAGTAAGCTGTTTAGGCTTTGACTCCTTGGAGTCATTTTTCCTTTTAGCTAAGTTCTTATCTACTAATTCTCTTAAGCTTTCGCCCGTTGATTTAGCAGTATCTTTATCAGGCATTCTAATTAAAACCCCTTAAAATTAAATAATCTACCATTTTGATGGTAGATCAATGTGTCAATAGTACTACAACTATTATTTCTAGTCAATTTGATTATAAATTATTGGTTTATATTTTTTCATTTCACGCCTTAAGCCTTTAACATCATCATTCAAGGAATTCATTTTATCCCAAAATTGACTATCGTGAGACATATGAATAGTATGAACTAGCTCATGGAGTAATACGTAATCAATTAAATGCCAGGGCAATTGAATCAAGTACAAATTAATTGTTATATTGCCTTTTGTATCACAACTGCCCCATCTCCTTTTTAGCTCCTTTATTCGTAAATCTTGATAGTTTAATCCAGTTTGTTTTGATATTAGATCTAGCCTTTGTTTTATCAAAACATCAGCTTCTTGTCTTAGGGTTTCTTTAATAATATGTTTTATTTTTTCCTGAGCAAACTCTGAATATATGGAATGCGAAGCGGGTAGATAAATGTATAGAATTTGGTTCTTTATTTTGCTTCGGAAATTTTTTAATGACTCTGACTGTATTAACTCTAGGTGAAATGTTTTACCAACTGGTTGATTACTTATAAAAACTTTCTCTCTAACTGACAAGTTATCTTTTATCCAGCTTTTATTTTTTTTAGCAAAATCAAGTCCAATACGATAAGGCGTCCAAATCGGAAGACTAATTTTAATCTCATTATCCTGGCTTACGCTAATCTTAAGAGACTTATTTGATCTTTTTTTGTATATAGTTACCTTACCTATATCTTTTAGCTCAAAATGTTTAAAAGACATCTATATTTTTAAAAGGCTAATGGATATTTATGTTTCGTCGTTTATTGTCTACGCGTCCACTATAAAGGTTGGGAACTAAATTAATAAGTTCAGGTTTTGGAAGATTGTTACTAAGATAATCTTGGCTTAATAAATTTTTTTCGGAAAGTTTTTTATAGACGGCGTGTTTCTGGGTGGAGAATACGTGTTTACCGCTAATAACTACATAGTCATCTTTTTCTGAAGGATTTTGCATTCTACCAACTAGACCGTTGAAGGTTGTACGGTCAAGCTTCTCGGCATATTTGTCGTCAATTTTTCTAGCATCACGATTATTAACCCTATTGAAACTACTCTCAATATCAATCTGAAGCCAGACAATAATAACCTGAGCCTTATAGTTGTCTGCTATGGTAGACAATAATTTTCTGTCACTCGCACGACTATTTCTACAGTCATAAACAACGCTAACCCCTGACCTGAGGAAATTATTTAGCATATATATGCAAAGGTGCTGAACAGCATTATTTTCTGACTTGTTATGTGTCGGATTTTCAATAAATTCGTGTCTCAGCGTGTCGTCATTAATATAAGCTGATCTAGTTTCATCAGCAAATTGTCGTCCAAAATATGATTTACCTGACCCTGGATAGCCATACATGATAAAAATAGTTGGTCTGGTAATAATCTGGCTATTCATTATTTTAATTTATAACAATTTCCTGTTTATTGCAATTTGGTTAGCTATTGGCAGGGGAGACAGGGGTCGAACCTGCGGCCTACGGTTTTGGAGACCGTTGCTCTACCAGCTGAGCTACTCCCCTACGCAAAGTATATTTTAATGTATTTCTCTTAGAATAAAAACTGATTAAATATTTTATTTCTAATGTTTTCTTGGTTTAACTTCATTTCGGCCAAGATTTTTTTTAGTCTCAGTGAATACTACATGCTTCCGTGACACGGGATCATATTTACGAAGAGTAAGTTTATCTGGTGTATTCATACTATTTTTATATGTATAGTAAGTTCTCTGTCCAGTTTCCTCAGACACCATACCAATTAATTTTCTTTTATCGCCTTTTTTAGCCATTTTATTCCCGGTTATATTATTTAGATTTTATTATCTTAACAGAGTTCATACTGTTAGTAAATAGATTAGAGCTTGGAGCCACGATCGGGATTCGAACCCGAGACCTCATCCTTCGCTTACACCTCTTCTTTATGTTGTATTGGTACTTATAAGAGGGCTAGACTGTATCTTAAGCATATCAATATTGACGTAGCTTCCCTTGTCAGTCGTTCGGGTCTTCATATTTTTAATTATGATTACCACGGTCTTGCCCTAGTCCTAGGGTATTAACCGTTATTCGGGATTCATATGTAGATTTCTCCACAAATGGGCAGGGTCTTATTGCGACCCACCATGGATGCGCTCTACCAGCTGAGCTATCGCGGCAGCATGCCAACCAAAATATCACGTAACTTTATATTGTGATACATTACTGTTACTACACCATATCGACTCCTTTGTCGATAGGTGCCGATTGACCCTGATATTGTAACAGTTGACCGCATAAATTGCGAGGGGGGGCGTTAAGCGTTTGCGCCCAATATGCTAAGGCTTTATCGGAATTAATATCAGTAAAAATTTGAAGTCCGAAACATAAATCTTCCTTCCTAATACCAAAAGCGCTGCTTGAGAAATGTTATAAAATAATTAACCAGTGCAGGGTCTGTACTCCCTAGTCTAACAGACTATTTATTCGCTTTGTTACCTTCACCCCAATAAAGACCGATGCCTAAGCCCTTTAGCCATGCGTCTTCCATATTAATGACTGGACGAAACTTGAATGGATCACCTTTAGGATGTTTCTTCTGGTATGCAGTATCGCTCCTTGAACGACGTTGTATATGTCGCCTATCCATCCAATACACTATTTTATTGATCGAGCAATAGTTCAACTTTGCAAACCCAGCATCGACAAACCATTTTTAAGATACTGTTTTTCTAAAAGTTTTTTGTACATATATTAAGCATACTACTATCTAATACAGAATGAGTTCTACCGCTGAGCTATATAGGTATAAATTTTAAGCCGTTAGTGAATATTATAGAGTAAATAAAATGAAGTCAGATTAAATAAGAATTTTGATTTAGAATAAACTACCAAATTTCACCACTAAATTTCGCGACTACAGTGACTTCAATTTCAGAATTGATAGCCACTGCACCAGTTTTTCTAAATTCTGCTAGCTCATCTTTGGCGTCTTGGTTGTGAAGTTCGGCCGCTATTGCCATGTCACTAGTTAGTACAAACATTTCATTGGTCATAATAATCTCCTTTTTATAAATAATAGCATTATTACATTTTTGTTTAGCATTCTAAACAAAGTCAGGACTATTTTAACTTACCAACTTTCCGATCACCAATACGAATCTTAAGAATATTATAACTATACATTGCTATAAAAACCGGTATAGAAAACGATAGTATAGCAAATATATCAACGCTAATACTAATACTAGGAAATGATGAGAATAGTATCCACGGTACTAACGATAGTAGCGTGGCTAAGATGGTTCTAAATAATGCGTCTTTAAATTGTTTCATTTATTCCGTCTTTGGTGCAGGGAGAGGGATTCGAACCCCCGAAGGCGTAGCCGTCTGATTTACAGTCAGATGTGTTTAACACTTCACT
>JAJYCU010000050.1 GCA_021778165.1 bacterium
CGCCGGGGGAGCCTTCTGCCCCGGTTAGTCGAAAACCACGGCTTGCGCCGGGATCACAGTTCCTATCAGTTTAATTTATTTTTCCAAAAATCATTTAATTTGTTGTTCTCAAAATTTTCAGTTGAGCGATTTTTAACATCATCATTATCATAAGCTGGTAATGTTGGTAGTTTTAATACTTGACTCAAGAGAGCTTCAACACTTCTATTTAAGGCATCCATTACTGTAAAAAATCTACGTTCATTCTCAGCAATGTCATTCTTTTGACGTTTTTTTTCTTTAACAACCTGAAGAAGTTTATCAGTATTTTCATCAGAGATAATAATTGAAGCCACTTCGTTTAAAGATTTTATAATTTCATTACATTCTTGATTTTTCTTTTGAAAATGTTTTTTATAATCTGCTTCTATTGAGTTAAGTTTTAGATAAATATCATTTCTAATGGTAATGTTGTTATTTTTGCTTTGCATCGATAAGCCATCAAGAAAATCTTGTATGGATTTATGTCTAACAACGACTTGTCTAGTTTTAACATCATACCTTGAAGAAAAAGCAGTAATACCAGCATATTTAATGCCTTGTTGGTCTAAGGTTATAGCTACCTCGTCAACAATTCGAATAATATCATTTTTAGTCTTTTTATCAGCTTTGTTGCAGATAATATACTTCGGTTTGTTACTATTATCTAAGGACTTAATAAAATCCAAGTCGCTTTTTCTAATTGTTCCATTATCCACGTCGAAAACCCAAAAGAATCCATCCGCCAAATTAATTTGACGACGAGCTTTAACAGCATCTGATTCCATTTCCAAATAAGCTTCGTCTTTTTTAGAATAGCCAGGAGTATCAAAAAAAACAAGATTACTATAAACTGACATATTGTGCGATACAGCAAGGTATTCTATTAAATTTGAAAAATCGATAAATTTAGTGGAATCATTTTCATCTTCACCATGCTTGAACCGTTGAAATTCTTCGTTTGTGAGCGAGATAATGCTTCCTCTTTTTGTATAGGCAACTTTTGATTCATTTTCGTCATGAAGAATGTATGTAGGAACTGACGTAGTCCATGAAATATCTGTTGGAAGTAAATCGCCTAGGTTCAATAAAGTATTCAAAAATTCAGACTTGCCGGCACTAAATCCACCACCTACAGCAATCGAAGTTCGTTTTTTTATTTCAATGTTTAGATAAATTTCAGTTATTATATCTTTAATAGATGCCAAAATATCAATAATTCTCTTCACGTTAGGCAAATCATCATAAATTGTAAAATCTTGAAATTTTAGAACGGCATTATCAAAATTTAGCATAGCTTCTTCAAAGATCTTGTCTTGTACAATCTGAGGGTCGGTAACTTTTTTGAACAACCCTAGTTTAAGTACATGAGTATTTAAAGAATTTGTTAGTCGAAATATTGAATTAGATTGATTATCTATCTCTTGTTTATAAAGAGCAAAAAGAGAATTAAGATCTTTCTCAATGAATTCAAGTGAGGTTTTCTGAAGTTCAGAAGCATGATCTTTAGTTAGTTGGATTGAATCCTTTAACTCCTTAAACCTTAGAGCTACATGCTCATTCAGTTCGACTAAGGAGGTTTCATGTAACTCGTTCAAAGCATGCAAACTTTCTTGCATTTCTTGGCACTCAATAATATGCTTCTTATACTTTCCTGAAATTCTAAAAAAAAGTAAACGAAAAGGATTTTTTACTATTAACCTACTTTGAATTTCAGCTAAACTTGCTTCTAAAATCTTTTTCTCTTGATTGATTTTTTCAAGATTTGCCAAGATTGGATGTATATTATTATTTTCTTCATTTTTATGATTTTTTAAGCTCCAGTAATCTGCAATAAGATTATCAACATACGTAACATGTGATATTACATTAGTACTGAAGTTGTTCAAATTAGTGCTATGGTGCGTCATCTTTTGTAAGAATGAGTTTAGTAGTTTATCAGCTTCTTCTTTAGAAACACCTAAGCTTTTATTTTTTTCATTTTCTGAATTAATTTTTTCTTTTGAAAATAAGCCCATTTGTATCACCAACCTTAAATCTTAATTTCAATTAGATCCTTAAGAAAATCATCAAAACTTAAGAGATAGCTTTTCTTATGCTCAATTTGATCCTTTAGAATATTTACATCTACAGAAAACATACTTTTTATGTCGTTAACGAAGGTGTTGGCTTTTTGATCAATAAATTTTGTGATTTTTTCAAGTAAATCTTTGATATCATCACAAATCTTTGATGTGATTTTACTAAGAATATCATTAAATATAGCTGAAGCACCCGAAATATCTTCAATTTTTTTATTGCTATAGGCATTTTCAAATCGTTTTGTTAACATTTGTTCATAATTTTCAATATCAACTACAAATTCTGGAGCTCGATAGTCATTCATCATGGTAGTTACTAGACCTTTTATTTTTCTTGGATCATAAGAATCACTCGAAGCATCAAGGTTTGAGTTGATAGCCTTTATAAGAGATTTTCCTAATTCACTCAGTTCATTAGAATTGGTTTTCATTCCTGAAATATGACTTCGTATTTTTTTATTTATATCATCAGAGATATTGTCTAATAATAATCTAAGATCTTTCACAATAAAACTGACATCAGCGAAAGTAACCTCTTTAGTTCTTTCAACTTTATCCCACCCACTTTTAAGTCCGAAAAAACGCGCAACTTTTCCTCCAAAAGGCCCTGATTTTCTTTCAACATTTTCAGTGTAATTTTGAGTTTCTGTCTGGGTTTTAATATTAATATTGCTTGCTGTATTTCTGATTTCTGTAATTACATCATGAAGAAATTCAGTGGTTTTATCTTTTTGTTCTCTAAAGGCAATACTAATATCTATAGCTGCGGCATCAATACCAGAACTAATATCCCTTAATTGACGTTTTAGAGTGTCGACATCACTACTATTAATTTCTTGACGACGTTCTTCTACTAACTGCTTCATTTTAGAGACTAATTCAAGAGTTGTTGCTGTCTTAGCAGTCATCTGATCTTGAATTTTTGTAGCAAGGATTTCTTCCTTATCAGCTTTGATGCTTTCGAAGACATCAGATTTCACAGTATTGATATTCGCAAGTTCTTGTAGTTTATCTTTTTGTTCAAAGAATTCTTTAAAATCTGGGTAACCTCGTTTAAGGTTCGATAAAACATGCAATTCTTCTTCAGTGAGAGAAGAGATGTCTTTTAAACTTACAGCATGCAAAATGCTGGATATGAATTGTAGGTCAATAGTACGATTTTTGTTTTTTTCAGATTTTTTTAATACCTCATTTGCTGCCATCTCAAGTTTATCTCGTGTGCTCTTTGCTGCCACCATGAGATTCCCTTGGTATTTTCGATCAACTTCCATAAGAACGGAATCGAATTTACTAGCTATCACTTCAATTCGTCTGATTCCTTCTGAGGGTAACATTTTTTCAAAGTATTGGGCGTCATCAGCACCCATAAATTGTCCGGAGTAAGATAAGAGAAATGCCGCATCACACTTAGCAAGATACTGTTCTGTGATCCTACCACGGCTCAAGATTGGATCATTTAGTCCTGGGGTGTCAACAATGGTAATGTTACGTAGTGATTCGAGATTCAGATGTAATTCAATATATTTAGTAGCGGCAGAATATTTTCCTTCTGCACCGACATATAAACCTAATTGAGTTGCTAGCGCAGTGCGATCTTTAACTTCAACACGTTTTTTCGTTCCTAGTAGTTCTGCCAATTCTTCATTAGGGATTTTTTTGGCAAGTTCACGCAACTCAAAACTAGACTGGAGTGTTATGCCTAACTTGGCTAATTCCATGTCAATTTCATCTTTACTTAACGAGCGTTGAGTTTCACCCTCTGTAATCTTTTTGTTTTTGAGTTTATCTTTTTCTCTTTCATATTCTTCGGCATAATTCCGAATCTTACTCCAATCATCTTGGTCATAAAAGTGAATTGTAAAATATTCGGCTTCATCTGTGTGATGAAGAATTGTCAAGGCAGCGGTCATCGGTGTGGCGGCGGCTGGCAAAAGGCTTTTACCATCGAAGAACATTGCATTGAGAAAAGAGGATTTTCCTGCTTTGACCTGACCGATGATACCTATAGAAATCTTTCGGTTTTCATCATTTGCTACACTGACCCATTCATTGAAAGCTTTTCTGAGTTCTTTAATCTCGGATAAAGTATTTTTGGCTTCAGGCCATTCGATTGTTGAACGGTGTTTATCACAAACTTCGTCCAGTTGTTTCAAGGTCTGGGTCAACCCAGCGCTATTATTCAGTAGAGTTTCCATATTTTTATCCTTTATTATTTTATTTATTAATTCAGTTCTTCAGTAAGTGATAACCAAAAATCTATATGGTTGAGAATTTGCTGGCGATTTTCCTCATGGTCCTTGGTTTTTCCTTCTTTTTCTTCTTTAATCTTATTAAGAACTTCCTCGATTCGAACAAGTTCTTGTCGAAAGTTTTGTTCTAGTTCGGCCAAGATTTGGGTTTCTATTTCTTTAAGTGAATTTGAAATTTCTGGACGAAGTTTTGAAGTTATTTGAGGTATCACATTGTATTTAACTTCGTCTTCAATTTTTTGAGCCTTTTCTGCTTCATGTTGATTTTTTCCACCTGTAAGAAATCCAAGAATTTCGGGCACAAATAATAAGATAACTTCTAACCAAGGTGCAATAACCGTAGTCAGAATACCAAGGGCTCCCACTATAATCTTATAGATTTTATTTATCATGGGACTGTTGATTTTATCAACAATGCTAGATATTGTTTTTCCAATAATTTCGTTATTCGGAGATTTGATTTGATCCAGTAATGACGAAACCACACCCACCCCGTCATTTGGGTTTGTGCTGGTTTCATTCATTATTTTTTGAAATCTTTCAAGGTGTTCGGCAACCTCCAAATCGATTACTGCTTTTGTCTTCTTAATTAAGATTGGACGAATAATTTCATTGATTTCACTTTTCAAGGCATCTGGATTTCGTTGGGCCATCTCTGCAATGGATTTAGATTGTGCCAAGAGTGCACTTTTAACCTCTTGTAAGATTTCCTCAGTACCATCATCAACAAAGTCTCTCTTAACCTTTCGTTTTTCATTCTCGAAGCCTTGTTCTAAATCTTGACGCTGTTTCTGGAAGTTTTTTATCTGAAGTTCAAGCTCGTCGAATGATAAAACCATGCCATTCATTCGAGTTTGTAATTCACCCCTAGCTAAAGCAAAGATATCTTGGTAAGGTGTTCTGAAGATATTTTTTATAAATGCTTCGATTGTATATTGTGTTAATAATTTGGAAAAATCTGAAAGATCACCTGTAGTTGCCGATGTTTTACCTATAAATATTTCTTTTCCGAATTGACTGTTGGCCAGTGATGTAACATTGTCCATGACAAGTTGAACATCTTT
>JAJYCU010000051.1 GCA_021778165.1 bacterium
AAATCCAGTATACATCTTCTATCCTGTCTACTAAATCCGGGTTATTAGCATCCGAATGATTAAAAATAGGAACCGTTACGACTTCGATGTCAAATCGCTGGTAATGTTCTTTGGCCATTTCAAACCATTTCACAACATCTGATTCTTGACCAGCTGCTGTCGGTAAGATTGCGATAGATTTTGGATTAAATTTATCAATTAAATAACGATCAATTTCATTAACATGATTAGTGAATTCACCGGAACCAAAAAGAATAATGGGCATAATTAATTATAACTAGACGGTTCATATTAATGAAGTTTTATTAATTTCATTTTAAAACGGTCAATATTTATTTGAAGAATTAGTGAAGAGACTAATCCCTAGGACTACATAACTAGTGAGGTATTGCTGACAGATCTAATAGAAATGGTTAATAAAACAACTAGCTACAAGTTTTGACTTTATAGAATCCCCGACTCTGAAACTTGACCTATGCTTTTCACAAAATTATATCGATAAGTTTGGAAATCAAAACCTAGCTGTAAGAACAAGCATCAAGCGGTTATCAAAATAGTGATTTACTTTAACGATATTGCAACTTGCCTCTTGTGCCTGAAATTATCGATCTTTATTCGTCATATACTTATTATTGATCAGAAAAACATCTTGGTCGGCGTGCATGTTATCGGGTATATAATCAAACCAACCCTTTTCTCCGGATTCATGGTTCAATTTTATTTCTCCGGAGTAGCTATTTACTTCAAAAACCATTCCAACCGGTTGATCGAGACCATTTAAATAATGACTTGGGTATTCAATATATCCAATATTTATCAAGTCATTTACTTCAATAGACAACTCTCTTTTAGCAACTCTTGTTACAGCCATCTCTAATGATTCACCAAAAGCAACTGTTCCGCCGGGTAAATGCCACTGCCCGATGCAGGGTTCAATTGCTCGCTTCGTCAGCAAAATACTACCTTTTTTGTCTTTTATGATTATTTCAATAGTTAATCTTGGTACTTTAGAATAAATATAATCAAACTCTTCTTTGGTTAAAAAATAATCTTTTTGGCTCATAAGTCTCAATTTATACTACCATTATATCTAATGACGACTAAGTGAGCTATGATTCTGTATCAACCCTCAAAAAAAATAATATCTATGTCTTGACTGACTCTTGTTAATGTGGTATTATATGTCAATGAAAACTTTGGGATTTGAAGAATTTAGTTTAGGCTATGATTCAAAAAAATATTTGCAGGAAAAAGGATTCCAGGCACCTAGTCTCAATATAAATCCAACATTGCTAGATGAACAATACTTTAAAATTGATCAAACACAACTAGTTAACGGCATAGTCAAAATGCAAAACAGTAAGCCTACCGAGATATTTTTAGATTATTCAAAAACGGAACCCTATCTAGGTAAAGACGTTAGTCTAATTACACCTGATAAACCGGGTGTTGATTCAATTTCACATGTTCTAATCAGCCAACCAACTATTGAATCAAGCGAGAAAACTAACTCCCTGACAAACATAAACTCAAAATTTTGGTTAGGCGCACTAGCATCACAGGTCATAGCAGAAGATCAAAGCGAGCTTTCTAAAATAAAACTAAAATCTAGAATTCATAAAATTTCGAGAATTCATGGCTTGCCTATTTTAGGAAACCTTGGAACTAATTTAACTTTTTTTGAAATATTGGGTAAAGAATCAGCCGTTGGAATCTTAGGTGGAATGGCAGTCCAAGTATCTGCTGCGATATACTACATAGAGAAAACGGATTTTAGTATTTTTAAGAATGATGACGTTAGCAGATACGTCGTCTCAAGCCTTCAAAACAAGGCTAAAAGATTTGCTAAAAAATACCCTGTCATACAAAGATCTCTGGAAATTTCCGAGTAATTATCTCTCCTCTCTAGATAACTAATACTTGCTTAAATGTATTTAAGCGATAACTAAACAATCTTTTTTAATATAATTAAGAATTTTATTGTTAATGCCACCCAGGCAATTAAATAACCAGCAAAAATTAATAAGAAGGTTTGCCGCGTAGGCATATTCTTATTTTTAATTCGTGGCATAAAAATTAAAATCAAAGCCCAGATTATAAAAACCGCTAAACTATAGGTCAGCCATGACTGAAATGCTTTATCTAAGCTCATGTTTTAATTATACGACTGACATACAAACTCAGTCCGAGATTTAACGTTTGAGAGAAGTTTTAACAGTATCAATCAGATTAAGACAACCATAAGAAACTAAAATATTTTTAGTTGCCTGACTAGCCGGAGTCAACCCAATCGATTTTTGATTGTCAAACCCACGAAAATATAGTGAAGGAACATTTTTTTTATCTGGATGAATTATTAAGATACCTGGATGCATCGGATTAATGTCGGCATAGGCCTTACCATCCGTTAAGATTGAGTTGCTATTATTAATGGTTTGACCTAGGTTTACCTCGACATTTCCAACTGTTATGTTATAAGCCGTTTGTTTTAAACATGAGTTACCAATAGTGGTAGTCCAGTTAAGACTGCCACTAAGACCATCAACCTGACTGGCTATTTTTCCGCTAGCATGGGGATAAACTAACTCATTAACACTAACCTCAACCAAGTACTTAAGAATGAATTTACCAATCGGACTTGAGCTTTTATATATCCCATCATATTCTCTCAATGCTTCAATCTGGGCGATCTTTTCCGGCAACCGATTCCCCTTACTTCCTTCGATGTAATTACTTATGCCAATGGCACCGACTGCAATTCCACCAACAATAGATAGTATTCCAAGACTAGCTTTAAATTTGTGTCTATTTCTATCTTTTTCGCCAACATTCATAGAAACTAAGCTAACACTTTGTTCAAGACATAGTCAATCATTAGCATTAAGTAAATTAAATGAAAATTATAAAGTTTAACCGTCTGAAGACCTAAACAAGCAAAAATAAAAACCTGGCTAATTACTAGACGTTATCTACTAATTATGGTATTAATATTATTATTAAATCGGAGTAAATAATGGCGTCACCATTAATAGACTCGAACATTTTCGAAGTCAACAATGAAGCAAACGAACTTCACGAAATAGGTCTAAAACAAGAACTAAGCCAGGATTTTCAGTCAGCTGATTTAAGTTTTGATCAGGCCCTCAACATATTATCGTCTACTACTGAATCTGAACTGCCAGAACCGGACAGAAAAGTTCAGACGGGCAGAATACTTAGAGATAAAGGGTTTAATTTTATTAGATTCGGCATTGAGGAACATAATCTTGGTCTGTTTAGCGACGGCTATGATGACCTCAATAAATCTGATTCAAAACTTCATAGTGCTTCCGGCAGTTTGTTGATGTACTCCGGCATTTTGGCTAGAGATGAGATAAGAGATTTTGAACAATCTATCAGCGCTGAAAGAGGTGCGACAATTAGCCTAATGGCTCGGGCAGTTACCGCTAGAGAAGTCATCTTCGAAGTCAGAAATGGCAAAAACGAAGCGGAGAGATTATATCGAAAAGCCCACCATAATCTAACCTACGGCGATAATGGCTACTACCGGGTAAGTAACGCCATGGTGGCTGCTAGACACGAAAAAATAAACCGCCAAAATACAAAAATGATTCAGTGGCTATCAAAGGCGGTGGTCGGACTTGGTTTTACTATTTTTCGAGATAAAAAGAACCTAAAACCAGCTGTTTATACTTTCGGAGCTCGACTACTCGATTTATCGTCAAAATCAAAAGCTGAAAATTCGCTCAAAGCTAAACCATAACTAAATAACTTAGCTTTTCTTTGAAGCTATGAAAGTCATAATCGCTGCCGCCGCTACAAAATTCGGCACAATATAGAGAATGGCCAGTTCTTCAGAGCCAGTGAATCGAAATCCAGCATACAATGTATAAAGTAGGTAAAGTAGATACGGAATGTAGGTTAACCAACCCCGACTATTGTTAGGCAGATAACTACCACGAACGCGAATAAACCAGCTATTTTTTTTGTTTGATTTTAATTTTTTTACCATTTATTTTTAAACCTTTAAGCTCAGATTAAACAGTAGTGCTAAATTTGTCAAATATCAGACTAAGTTTAAAGATATCTGTGACCATGTTCCCTCTACCTTGACTATTATCTCCTTTCATTATATTGTATCGACATGCACCATGAGGCCTATCAATCGGGCAATACTAATAATCCAGAACTTAGTCCTGATATTGATGATGAATATTCAGCCATGGCCAGATTCTGGACTGATAAATTACTTTATGAAAAAATCAGCCGGGAAAACCAAGACATAACTAAAATAATGGTTGCCACTTTCAATCCTCAGATTGTTAGAAATTACGATAAGTCGACTATTGCTAAATTTGAACATTTTTATCTTCTCCTCGCTAACGAACTTAGAAGTAACGATATAAAAGTGATTGATTCTAGCTCTAAAATTAGTAGCAAAATATTCCTGAGCACGTCTAAACAAGCCGACCTAAGTCTTAACTTTATTCAAGGATGGCTAATGAGCGATCATTTGAAATCTAAAACTTGGGTTGATGATAATACAGTGATGGCTCAAACTAACCCAAAAAATGAACCTATCCAAATTTGGCCATTAATTGTCCCGGAAACTTTTTAGTAAATTAGCTAGGTCTCTCAAGCTAATAATTCTATTTATACTAAGAGGTGAGAGTGCTATCATAATCGGTAAAATCGGCATCTAATACACTTAATTTACTGGACTCTATTAACCAACCGCCATTACCGGCATGAACTAAAAACAAATTACTTCACTACGTAACACCAAAGCAGGCTTTATTTTTCAACTAAGATCTAAAGCCAGATAGATCTGAGACAGTCTCCCGAATAAGACTTGCCGCAACTTTACCAATTACCTTCTGTTGAAGTACAAATGTTTCCGCTACTCGATCAATTAAATCTTCACTAAAACTAAGTCTAGGTCTATCACTCAAGCGACGATACAAGCTAATAGCCGCAAACTCAACATCTCGGTAAGCTATAGGCGCTCCATATTCTGCCATCTTTTGATTAAGCTCGTTTAAGGCGACATGGTTGATAGTTAGACTATCGTTTTTTACCGAATGTCCAGCCGCCTTCACCATTACCCTATCAAACAAATCAGCCGCCCCAGGTATATCTAAAGCAAAGCCATCAAGCAATATTTCACTGCCGGGATCAGCACAGGCTCTAGCTGCACCACGAGGCAAGTATTTATTATGGATTTCAAAAAATTTGGCCTTAATCAATCTAAACTTATCATTACGATCAAAAGCATAATCGGTTGCGTAATGGAACTTAACGCCATTTTCAATCTCATTATTTAAAATCGGCCTAATCAATTTTGTTCTGGCCATACCAGCGAAGTCAGGCAACATTGATCCATA
>JAJYCU010000052.1 GCA_021778165.1 bacterium
CTACAGGAACAGATAATATCTACGGTTCTCAAATTAATAATTTTGGTAATACAACAATTGAATCAGGGTATACATTAGATTTAGTTTCTGGTTATGCCAGCATAACCGGTTTAGCAAGTGGTGGTGCCAACACCTTAACAGTTGACAATAATACTTCTGGTGGAAGTCCTTTGGTAATTAAGAACGCAGGTACTGCTGTATTTACGATTGCAAACGGTGGTAGTGTTACTGCTACTCAAAATCTTTTAGTCCAAGGTTCAGGAGGAATTACAATCGGATCAAATACAAATAATGGTCAAGTAGTGCTTGATAGTGGGTCAACATCCACCACATTAGTCACAGGAGCACCGAGTACTAATATCAGCCTTTCTTTACCGAACACAGGGGGAGTATTGTGTACTACTTCGACATGTGTAGCGGGATCAGCCTCTTCTTATATACAGAATCAGTCATCATCAGCGCAAACAGCAAATTTTTGGATTCAAGGTGTTTCGAATACCGTAACTGCAAAACTCGAGAGTGGATCGGGAAGTAGTGACATATTGGATCTACTAAATAATGGCGGCTCGATTGTTGATAAAATTGATAACAACGGTAATCTAACTGCCGCTAGTGGTACATTCAGTATTTCTGGAACTGGTGTGAGCTCACCAGTTATTACCTCCCCAGTTTTAAATACAACGGCCAGTGCTTTAACTACAGGCAATAATATCTCAATTCAACCAGGTAGTGTTAGTGGAACATCGGGCACTGGTGCATCTGTAAATATTCAGGGTGGTTTAGAGTCTATTTCAGGCACGGGAGGCAGTGTAAACATTACTGCCGGTAATGGATCGGTTATTGCTGGTTCAATCAATTTGGGTCAGACTACAACTTCTGCAATAAACCTTTACTCGAACACTACTGTTAATGGAGCAAGCACCTTAACAGTTGGCGGAAATACTGCGTTAAATGGACCTCAATTAACATCAACCTCTACTAGTCTAGCTGTATTCAACACTAATGTTACAACCACTAATCTTTTTGGAGCAGCCACTGCAATAAATCTTGGAGCAGCCAACGCAACTATTACAGGAGGAGGAGCACTAACAATCCAAAGTGGTGGTACAAACACAGGACTTAGTCTACTTTCCAACGGCAGTGGTGTGCTAGCTGTTGATACTGGTACTTCAGGGACTGTAAATGTGGGTACATCTACTGCACAATATATAAATATCGGTAGTGTTGGTTCTACTGCTAAGTCAGATACCATAACAATAGGTAATTCTACCGGAGGAACACAAACGGTAGTTGTAGGCTCAACTCAATCAACTTCAACACTTAATCTTCAAGGTGGAACTAGTAGTATATCTATTTCCTCAAATGGTGTATTAATACCCACAGGGAGCGTCTTTACTAATAATAGTGCAACTTTGTATGGTGCATCGGTTATTCCTAATCAGACGACGAGTGGAGTTTTACCAGCATCGGTCAATACTTACACGGCGTTTACTATTGCCCAAACTACGGCGAGCCTAACCTTTACTCTTCCGAATCCATCACCCACTACAGCTGGAAGGATAATTTATATTACTAATACGGGCTCTGTAAGTTTCTCTCTTTATGGAGTAGTTGCAATTCCTGGTACAACAGAAGATTATTTCTGGAATGGTACAGCCTGGACTGTAAACGGTAGTGGAACAACAGGTCAATACATTCAAAATTCATATTCATCAGAACAAACAGGAGCGAATATATATATTCAGAGTGCTGCTTCTCAAGTCGCAGAAGTAATTCAAGGTGCAGCAGGACAAAACATAATAAACTTCGATTCAAGTGCAGGGCTAACTCCTGTATTATCCGTTCTTTCGAGTGGGAATATACAATTTAATCAGACAGCTAACATAGCCACTGCTACAGGTAACTTATCAATTGATAGCGGTACAACTGGGATACTTAACCTAGGTGTTACAAATGCAGCCACTATTAATTTAGGTACAGAAGCTATTTCTGCAGGCACGGAAAATATTAATATTGGAAATGGAGCGACTTCCTCCGGTGCTGATAATGTTACTTTGGGTTCAAGTAATACAACGTCAACTCTTTTACTACAGAGCGGGTCTGGTAATATTCTATTATCATCGTCGCAAGCGACAAACAGTGGCGTGGAAATAACTAAGGGAGCTTTAAATACTTCTACTAATGCGTTTGTAGTACAGGGTTCTGCGTCTACATTTAATGATTTAAGTGTAAATAATACTGCTAACGTAGTCCAGGTAGGGTCACCAACAGCTAACGCCAATAATATTTTATTCGGATTAAATGTTTACAATACCACTGATCCAATTTCCGGTAATTTCCTAGGAGCAATGTATTATAGTACGTCCACAAATTCATTTAGGTGTTATGGCGGATCATCTCCATCGTGGCAGAACTGTGCGGCTACAGGTGGTGGTGTAACGTCTGTGGGTACCTTTGATTCACAAACTGCTAATGCGACGGGTCTGGCAATAAAAACTGGAATACTTTATGCTCAGTCAGCAAGTGTTACTTATCCAGGAATGGTTAATACCACTACTCAGTCATTTGCAGGGACCAAGACATTGACGGGTAACATAACTCAAGCAGATTCTGGTACTATTCACAATTTCAATACTGGAGGTGTAATAGGGACCGCTGCAACTACAGTCGATATATACTCGAGTTTAGACATTAACCAGTCAACATCTGGGCAGACGCTGACCATGCCTACTCCAACCGCAGGAGTAGGTCGACTGGTTTATATAAATGATATAGGCACAGCATCATTCTTAATGTACGGAGACTTAGTGTCTCCCAACACCACAGCTTCATTTATATATTCGCCTAATGGTTGGCAAGTCGTTGGTAGTCAATCCACGAATGGCGGTGGTCCTTTTATAATGAGCCAACCCTCTAATCTTTCATTAACTACTACGACTTTGACTAATGATACATCTTTTACTTTTAATCTAGGAGCAGGTGAAACATGGTACTTTACGGGTAAAGCCTTAATAACTGGCGGTGGTACGAGTGGATTAGACTATACTGCAGCCGACAGTGCAACCGCTAGTACAACGGGAACAATATTTATGACCGATACAAGTACCGGTGATCTGTCTACAGGCACTGGTCTTGGGAGTGCAATTTCTATTACCAGTACTGGAATTAATAATGCATCGGCTAATGGAACCGGTGGAGTCGTCAATTCAAATGAGGTTGATTTCGGAGGTACAGTTAAACAAGGCAACGCAGCAGGCTCAATAACCATCCAGTTTGCCTCTGATACCGGTTCATCAACTGTAGTTTTAGCTAATTCATACATGGAGGCATATCGAATAGCGGGTGCTGACTACGCTGAAACGTATTTTAATAATACGAAATCTCCGATTAATGCAGGACAATTGGTAGCAATCGACGGTACCGGTGCTTCACAAATTAGATTAACTAATCAGGCTAATGACCCGAGTGTTATAGGTGTTGTATCGACCCAACCAGGTCAAATAATTGGAGCCAATGATGGCATTGGGCAACCAGTAGTAGTAGGGTTAGCAGGTAGAGTACCGGTTGAAGTTAACGCCGAAGGCGGAGCTATAAAACCTGGCGATTATTTAGTCCCGAGCTCTGTACCTGGTGTAGCAATGAAAGCCTCTTCACCAGCGATGGCAATCGGTCAAGCACTAACACCATTCAATGGATCTGGTCAAGGTACGGTGATTGTATTTATAAAAAATACATACTATCCAGGGAATATTAATGCTACCAGTGTAGATATAGGCGTATCTTCAAAGATTAAGTCATTAACGGATGGAACACTAGTAGATAGTTTGAGTATTGGCACTAATTTGGAATCACAAATTACCATAGGATCGACTAGCCAGTCTAGTACGATAAATTTGCAGTCCGGAGGTTATCAGGTAGCCTTATCTTCCGAAGGATTGAGTATTGGCACTAATTTAGCGGCTAATGGGGACATTTCGTTTGGCGGTCAAACAAATAGGACGATAAATATCTTACAATCTAGCGTCGGTAATGGAGCTAATCTTAGTATTAGTGCTGGTAGCAGTCTTAAGGGTAACGGTGGTAATTTGATTCTGTCTGGAGGTAATTCCGATGTTGGTGGTGGCGCTGGAAGCGTGATTATAAGAACAGCTCTTGGACAAAATCAAGGTACGTTTATTGTGCAAAATTCTGATCTCACTAATCTATTTGATGTTAATGGACAAAATAATCTAATTGTAGTGGGGAACAAGACTCCAGATTTCACTTTATCTGGGCTAGGCGATTTACTTGTAAGTGGCATACTGGCGAGTGGTACTCAACTACAAGTCGGAAGTAATGATAACGGTTTAGTCTATTTCGCTAACACTGCCCCTAGTAGTCAGAATGGTTTATTCAGGGGAACTTCGAGGCCGATTAAAACAATTACTGAAATTCCTCAATTCCAAGGTTTAATTGAGGATTCGAACTTGAAAGGAATATTAACTACTGGCTTTGATAATACACCGGGGAATTTCCATAGTTACTATAATTGGACATCTTCGGATATTTATACTGAGTCCGAGACTATGTATATTAGAATACCTGTTCCAACTGATTTTAGTGCACTTACTGCCAATGATCAGATATGTTTCAATGTTTGGTCTGATTCTAGTCTAGATACGTCGATACAGACAACTTTTTATGATGTAAAGGATCAGAGCCAGCCAGAATCATCGATTACTCCGAACCTCTCTAATACTTGGCAACAAATCTGTAGCTTAAATATTGGCGGTGAAATTGTTCCAGGAAATAATAATTTCGTAACAATTAGGATAGATTTAGCCGCTAAGAATAACCATAATATCAGGGTTGGGGAATTTAGCTTTAACTACCTAAGTGCATTTTAAAGGAGAAAAAAATGTAAAAACTATTAATTTTTTAAGTAAAAATACAAAATAAGTTAGAAAAGTGAAATACAAAATGAATAAGAATAGAAAACAACAAGACGACAGATTGCTTAAAAGGCTATCAATTAAAGAAAGACGAAAGCAAGAGGAAATTAGAAAGATGATATATGACGACGAAACCTTTAGGACGATATAAAATCAGACTTCAATGGAAAAAAATAGCACTATTTGTAGTTGTGTTTTATCTCTATTAACGACAGTTTTGAGGCAACAGTGCAGTTGCCTGACAATCAAATTGAATCTGTTTGGATATGTTTACTGCCGAGTTTTGTGATAGATAATGGTTAATATTTTGTAATTGTTTGTACATAACGTACATGCCGAAGATTATCCCTAGCGTGACTACAATGTACAGATAGTTAGAGAATATTAGAAAGCGCATGCCTTTAGTTTTTACAGTTATTTTTTTA
>JAJYCU010000053.1 GCA_021778165.1 bacterium
ACTTAGTGATTATGCAGGCGATATATTAGTTGAAGATATAGATGATGATTTAATCAGAAAATGGCGACTATGGTTAAATAGATTAGGTACAAATACCCAAACGGAATTAGAAAAATCGACTCAAAATTATCACTTAATTGCTCTGCGAAGTTTTTTAAAATATTGCCAGAAAAGAAATTTAAAAAGTTTAACTTCAGATAAGATTGAACTGGCAAATTTCAAGCGAAAACAAGTAACATTCTTGGATAAATCTGAACTTTCGAGACTCTTTAGTCAACCAAACACTAAAACAATAATTGGCCTGAGAGACAGAACAATTTTAGAATTATTATTTAGTTCAGGTATGCGAGTTAGTGAACTCACAAGTTTGAATAGAGACCAATTAAATCTTGAACGAGGAGAATTTACAATAAGAGGCAAAGGCCAAAAAGATAGACCAGTTTTCTTAAGTAAAGAAGCAACGGACTGGCTGAAACTATATTTAAATCGTAGGACTGATAATATAACTCCACTTTTTATTCACTATCATAGTGGTTATAAAAATCTCGATAATTCTGGCGATTTTAAAAGGTTAACACCTAGAAGTATTCAAAGATTAGTTGCAAAGTACGCACTACTCGCTGGTATAACAAAACATGTTAGCCCGCACGTTCTTCGGCACTCATTTGCAACAGATTTATTAATGAATGGAGCGGACATCAGAAGTGTCCAAACAATGCTTGGACACAGTAATATTGCAACAACTCAGATTTATACGCACATAACAGATGTTCATCTTAAAGAAATTTATAAGAAATACCACGATAAATAACTTACACTAAGGCACAGGGCAGCCGCCACCTGATCTATCTTGTATTAAACCTGGTTGAGAGGTAAACTGCTTGCAAATTTGATTATTTGAAATTAGTGCTCCACCAGGAGAACTATTATTACAAACTGTGCTTATGCAAATTCTCTCTTCGATTCTGCTAAATACCCCACTGGAATCACCAGTTGAATCAATTAACGCTTGAGCACCAAACAAAGGTACTCCGCTAGAAAGACTACTACTAGTACCTGCAGTAACCGAAACATCTGCTCCGTAATAAATTGGCATAATATGAACATAGTAAGAACCAGTTGATGATGCAGGTAAATATATTCTATTAAAACAACCAAACTCAAAACCGGTTGGAGCTGTAGGAGAACAGTTAGAAGCTAATATTTCACCATTGCTTATAATAGTTGGCGTCGAAGAAGAAGGTGAATTAAAACTTAATGGCTGGAGATATACCGTCGTAGTTTTACTGGCTAAACTTGTAGCTGAAATACTATTCGCTAAACTATCGATTGGAATTATATCAACCTGGAGCACTGGTGCGTTACAGTTTACAGAATTATATTGTTTTGTAGTATAAAATTTACCTAAGGTTGAGCTACAGCTGGAAAAATCTAGTGTAGAATTTGTTATTCCATGATTTTGCCAACTAATATTCAAAACATGTATCGCCGATCTAGCTGAAGGAGGTGTCTGAATTGGAAATGTTTGGCCATCAAATTGATTAACTGGCTTAAATTCTAAGCTGTATGGCTGTGGATTTACTAATAAACAACTATAGGAATTATTCTGATCTAATTGATTTGAACTAGACCCAACTTTAGAATTTACATACGCACTATTTGTACAGTTGTTAAGGTTTGCAGGTAATTGACTTAAAGATAACCCAAGCTTTTCAT
This sequence comes from bacterium, assembly GCA_021778165.1. Next base: position 1,717 of record JAJYCU010000053.1, read on the forward strand.
ATCCTGAAATAATATTATAAGCATCATTAATTCCACTTTCAGCGTCATAATAAGCTTGAGTTGAAAGTATATTATCTAGAGCAATCTTCTGATTACTTATTGTATTACTAGCAAATCCTAAGACTAAAAGCCCAATAACTGCTAAAATAATCATCGAAATAATAATTGCTGCAAACCCTTCCTCAGAATTAATTTTTAAAAATTGTATTTTGTTTTTAAACATATAATTAAATCTTAGCATAAATCATATTTAATCTATCAACCTGGATACTACTGTTGTGGATACAGGATCTACATAACAAAACGAAACACTATAAGTAGAGTCAATACATCTATAAACATAATTCAAAGTACTGTCACTATTACTATTTCTAGAAATCAATTGAAGTACCTGGTTATTTCCATAATCAATAGTTAATGAAATATGAAAAACATCTGCGGTATTAACAATATCTAACTCCCCCAACCTTTCATTATTTGACAATAGTTGTATCCCAGATGAATTTGAAGCACAAGTATTAGAAAATGATTCAACTAATCCTATAGATGAGCCTGTACCGACAAGACTATTAATACTAAATGTATAGACATTGTTACCGATACAGAAATATCCAGCAGCAATATGACTTATATTAATAGAATTAAGTTTATTATATTTAATCGCATTGGATATATTTAATAACACTGACTGAGTTGAGTTTTGTGTTTTTATTATAATCTGGCTTCTAGCATATGTTTTACTAACAAATATAATCGAAATTGTAGCAATCAACAAAACAGTCGAAAATACCGTAGTTGCTATCATTAATTCGATAAGTGTAAAGCCTTTTTTATTTAGTTTAATTTTCTTATTATTCATTATATTATCCGCATGCCGGAGGCAAAGTTGGCCTATATAACAATGTTACTCTACTCTGACCACCTAGTAGAGACTGCCATGTAACTTGAACCATAATTGTTATTGGTGTAATAATACAGGAATTTGGCGACACTCCTATAATAGGATAGCTCACTGGAGAAATTATTTTGGAATCAGTTATTGTATAATAATACGCTGGCTGAGTTGGGGAAGTTAGTTTTGCAGAGGGTGCTGACGCAGTGTTATCACTAGCAACATAGCAATTACTTTGTGGCTTATTTATGGTTAAACCGTTTGAAAAACAGAAAACTTGACCAGAAGGAATCTGGTTTGTTGAATTACTAGTGTTTGTCTGAAACCAACCAATTAATGATTCTACTTGATTCTGAGCTAATGTAAGAGCTGTCGTTCGTTCTTCTGTATCCCTTAATACTAAAGTGGAACGATTAGCCGCAGCATAAGCTCCTACGATTATTACTGAGAGTATAGCTATACTAATTAATACTTCTATTATCGTATCACCCAAATTATTAAAATGTTTTGTCATAACTAAATACAACCTACCGTATTATATAACTTGGTATATATAGCAGAAGTACTACTCAAACTAGAATTTCCAATAATTAAATCTGCTGATTCTGAATTATTAGTGTTATTTAAACAAATACTTATACCGCTTGATGGGTTTATTGGTGCATCAGAGCCAAAAATTAAACTACCATCCGAATAAGTTCTACAGGCAATGACTGGTATTTGAGAAGCAGGTTGACCACAGTTATCAGTTAATTGATTAATATATCTAACAGCATCACTTGGATTAGTAATGTTAGGTGATTTAATGGGTACAATCTCCGAGAATTGCGAACCTGAATTAAGTAATGAAGAAGTCGAATATTGATTAAAATTATTTAAAAGTAAAAATAGATTTGTTTGTTGATTAATATTACGATTATTAGTATCGATATAGCTTATTGATTCAATCTTAATACTACCCGGAATGAAATAGGTATGAATTAAATTAGAATCGGTTATGGGTAACGATTGCGCCAGCGAAGTAGAGTTTGGTTGATTCTGCTGAAAACTCCCTCCATTACCGAATGTATACCCAAATATTGGTAAGATATCGATTTGATCAAGCTGCGAAGTATTTTTTAAAAACAAAAGACCTGAACCCAAATAACTACAGCTAGAACTATTATTAGGCAAATTACCGGCCTTAGGTATTATCTGCAAGCGACTACCACCGTTTACACATTGATACGAAGAAGGTAGCTGATAATTTCCGTTTGATGAATTATTTAAGTATGATTGGAGTTCATTTTTTACAGTGTTTAAAGAAACTGTAAATTGATCACGGCTTTGAGTATTTAGCATATTACTAATCCCAAACATAAAAATAACTCCACTAACTGCTATGAATATCATCACTTCTATAATAGTGAAACCTTGTTGATTATTTTTAAGAGTATTCATCTTTTTTTAAGTATAGCATAAGCTAAATGTAATCTGTTATTTTAATTATTTAAATAATTAAATAATGATTCTTAGCCCACAAAATTATAGTACTGCCAAAAAGTTGGATGATAATATATGAAACTATTAAAAAAGGCCCGAAGGGGATTAAACTTTTGACTGTAGTTTTTTTTAAAAATATAAACAACACACTAACCATTGTTCCTATTAATGAGGCAAAAAATATTAACAATAGTGAATTGGTCGAACTACCGAGCAAAAAACCGAGCAAAAAACCGAGTCTGACATCACCGCCACCTATCCATTTGCCACCTGATATAACATACAATATATAAAATATTCCACCACCAATAATTGTTCCTAAAATAAGTTGCAATAAACTACTTGGATGATTACCAAATTTAATACTAAGCACCTGATAAATAATACCTAGCAAGAACAAAAAATAGATTACTTGTGTTGGCAGTATGTACCATTTAATATCATATATAACCAAGATAATCAGGCCATAAAGAACAAATAGAGCTAATGAAAAAATAATATAACTAGGGAGCGAGGAAAGAGTAGCCCATTCAATGTAATAAATTAAACTAATTAAACCTGTAATAAATTCAACTAAAGGATATTGAAGACTTATTTTTTGGTGACAATATCTACACTTACCCCTCAAGAATACCCAACTTATTATTGGGATTAAGTCCATTGGACCTAGAATATGCCTACATTTTGGACACATTGAACGACCAGTCAGAATAGATAAATCTTTATCTTTCTTATTAGCCGAAACTTCGGAATTGATTCTAAATCGCCAAACGAACGCATTAATAAAACTACCGAATACAATACCAACAAACAACACTAATAGAGCTAATTCCAAATTATGCGTTATTGAATATTGCATTCAATAATATCTATCTGATTCTATTCAATACAATTTGCATCATTATACTTATCACCAGCAGATGTTAACACTGGGAAGTAAATCGCAAATGACCTACTATCAGAATTTTCATTACATGTCTGTCCATTTACAATATAAATACTTGTACCCGTTAAAGAAGTTGCGACAGTTCCAGGTTTTTTAGTATTATCTATTACATCACCGGCTTGAATTTTTGCGGTAGATGGAATAACACTAGTAATTTTTGAACTTGTTATAGCTAAATCAGTCCCTGTGAGAGTAAAACTATCTGGTAACGCTCCACCATTATTAGTTTCGAAATCACTAATACCAGCTGCTATAGCACTAGCAT
>JAJYCU010000054.1 GCA_021778165.1 bacterium
TTCCTAGAACAGCTCGAGGGAGATTTAAAATTTTCTGCTGAAAAGAAGAAATTGTTTAGTGAGTTTGTAATTGGATCCAGCAAGAATATCGACGCGTCCACTAATAATCTCACCGAAAATCATCAGGTGAAACCACTATACTATGTCCTGATTGATCCCGATAGAATGAGAGAAGTTATAATTAATCTCTTTGATAATGCAGTTAAATATACGGAGGAAGGGAAAATTTCAATCGGCATCACAGGAGATTCAGATATTGTTCAGTGTTATGTTAGAGATACCGGTGTAGGTATACCGACTGAGGATATTACTCATCTTTTCCAAAAGTTTTATAGAGTAGATAGTTCTGCAACTCGAACCATAGGTGGAACAGGTTTAGGGCTTTTTATATCTAAAAAAATAGTAGAGTTATATCAGGGAAGAATCTGGGTAGAGAGTCAACTAGGAAAAGGTACAACATTTTTTATAAACCTTCCTAGAATTTCCAACGACAAGGCAACAGAGATGCAAAATAAGTTAATTAACCCATCTTAAAAAATTTTATATATGATACAATAAAAAAAGAATAAGCATTAAGATTGGCAAAAGGAAAAAAATGGCTAAAATTCTACTAGTTGAAGACGATAATAACCTTCGAGAAATTTATGAGGCTAGATTACAGGCGGAAGGTTTTTCTATCGTTTCCGCTCATGACGGAGAAGAAGCTCTGGTTGTAGCAAAAGGTGAAAGACCTGATCTTATCATTTCAGATGTCATGATGCCTAAAATTAGTGGGTTTGAGATGTTAGACATAATCAGAGCTACTCCAACTTTGGCTAATGTAAAAATTATAATGCTAACAGCTTTAGGACAAAATGAAGACCAAGACCGAGCTAATAAACTAGGAGCTGATAGATATCTAGTAAAATCTCAAGTAACCCTAGAAGACATCGTAAATACGGCTAACGAGCTATTAAATCAATCAAGTGCCCCAACCTTAGAACAATTAAACTCAGACTCTACAGTTCCTCAAGTAAACCAATTGACCGACGAAGTACCTCCAATTGAAACTAACTCCACTTTTTCTAGTAGCACTACTAGTATTGATCCAGTACCGCCTACTCAATTCAATCCAATGGACACAACACCAACTGAGCCCGTTTATCAAGCACCTACACCCCAACCAAATCCAATAGTAAACGAAGTAGTTGCTGAACCTTCATTTTCTAGTACCCAACCTATAATTCAAAATCCTGTATCTACCACCTCCAATCAAGATTTGATTAATCGAGCAGTTGAGGAGATTAATCAAGCATCTACAACTAATGTCGAAGACGAAGCTGTTAACCTACCGCCAAGTATGAATAATCCTCTTGGAGGACAAAGAACAATTCATCCCATATCAAATATCTCAGAACCCAAAATCGATATAAATACTCTAGACAACTCCACGACGCCAGAAGTAAACAAAGATGAATTTGATCCAAACAGTGTTGCTCTATAAAAGAATACGTAACATATTCTTCTACCAATGAGAATAAATCAATACATTGCAAAGAATAGTTCGTTTTCCAGAAGAAAGGTTGATGATTTAATTATTAACGGTTTGGTATTAATAAATGACGAACCAGCCAAACTTGGGTCAACTATTATCCCGGGTAAGGATATTGTAAAATTAAATAACAGGGTTATTGAAGAAGATAACACGACTATTACAATTGCATTCAACAAACCTAGAGGATATGTAGTAAGTAGGCTGGGTCAGGATAATAAAACCATCTACGATATTCTCCCAAATCAATATAAACGACTCAATCCTGTCGGTAGACTGGATAAAAATTCGAGTGGTTTACTAATTTTAAGTAGTGACGGCAACCTGATCCAAGAATTATCACATCCCAAGAATAATAAGGTAAAGACATACATCGTCCAAATAGATAAAAATTTAATTCCAGCTGATCTAAAAAAAATAAATCTTGTAGGTGTCAGCCTTTATGATGGGATTAGCAAACTGAACTTAACCATCATCGATGACAAAAATCCTAAAACTTGGCGAGTAAAAATGACTGAGGGTAGGAATAGGCAAATCAGAAGAACTTTTGAAGCATTGGGTTACAAAGTAATTGATTTACACCGGACTAGATTCGGAGAAATATCCTTAGACAATTTGAAGTCTGGCGAAGTGAGGGTTTTATCTTCAGTAAACAGAGATAAATAGATGATATACTATTTAAATGGTAAAAAAACTTCCCATAATTGCCATAGTCGGTAGAGCCAATGTAGGTAAATCAAGTCTCTTTAATAATATCCTGAAACAAAAATACGCCGTGGTTGCGCGAGAACCAGGAACAACAAGAGACAGTATTGTCGAAAAGACTAGTTACAAAGGAAATTATTTTTGGCTTGTAGATACTGCTGGTGCCAAAGACCCTCAGGATAAATTTGAAATGACCATACAGGATCAAATCAAAGAAGCTATTATTAGTGCTGATGTAATTTGGATGATGACTGAAGCTAATATTCCTTTGACTGACGACGATCGAAAAATAGCTAAGATGGCTTTAAGAAACAATAAAAAAGTATATCTGGTAATCAATAAAGTCGATCAAGCTCACAACCAAAATTTAGATTATTTCGTCAGATTAGGTATTAAAGATATTTATAAAATATCAGTCGTTCAAAACAAAGGCATTGAGGTTTTATTAGAAAATACACTTTATTCAATGCCTCAAATTAAATCATTTAAAGAAATTGAATCAATTAAAGTATCACTAATTGGGCGTCCAAACGTCGGCAAATCTTCTCTCTTTAACACTCTTGCTAGAAAACAACAAGCTATCGTAGCAGACAAAGCTGGCACAACAAGAGATGTGAATAAAACGACTGTCAAATACGATGGTAATGATATTGAATTCATGGATACTGCTGGGGTAAGAAGGAACGGAAAAATTCAGGTTGGAATAGAAAAATTCTCAGTATTACGAACGCTTTGGGCGATTGAAAAATCTAATATCTGTTTACTTTTGATAGACGCCAACGAATTGAATGTCAAATTAGACGAAAAACTTGCTGGTTTAATCAAAGATTCGTCTAAAGGGTTAATCATTGTTATTACGAAATGGGATGCTTATGAAGACAAGACTCCATATTCTAGTGATGAAATCATCAAGATACTTAAAAATAATTTTGATTTTGTTCCCTGGGCGCCAGTCATATTTACTTCTTCAATCAGCGGACAAAATGTTACAAAAATATTTGATCTCATACTTGAAATATACAAAAACCAGCAGAAAAAGATTCAAACTAGTGCGTTAAACACTTGGCTTAAATTTGCAATCCAGGGACATCCACCCGCAGGTTTAAAAAATAGAAATCCGAAATTAAACTATATAGTTCAAGAAAAAGATAACACTATTCCGTCTTTCAAAATATTTGGTAGCCAGACAAAATTTATCCACTGGAGCTACAAACGATATTTAGAACATAGTTTGCGTGACAAATTTGATTTTTCGGGTTGTGCAATAGAAATTTGGTTTATTGAAAAAAACAAAAGAAATTTCGAAAACTTCAAGATAAAAGAGGACTAACGTTGTGGGTTGGATGCAAAAGAAAATAAATACTCCCTCGATTACATCGTTTTATAGTTTGAATTCAACTCCAGTTTATTTAATCGTCGGGCTCGGTAATCCAGGAGAAAAATATAAATTAAATTATCACAACGCCGGATTTTTATCAGTAGAAAATTTAGTACTTAGTAACGACTCTAGTTGGCACTTAAAAAACAACTTTAATGCTGAACTAGCTGAATTTTATTTAAATGAAAACAAAATAATTTCAATAAAACCAAATACATACATGAACAACAGCGGAGATGCCGTTAAAAAAGTTATGGATTTTTACAAAATAGATCAAAACAAGGTCATCGTTATTCATGATGATTCAGACCTGGAGTACGGAGTAATTCGAACTAGATTTGGCGGATCAAGTGGGGGCCATAACGGAATTGAATCAATTATCAATAGTCTAGGAGAAGAATTCAATCGAGTGAGAATTGGGATTAGATCAGATATAAATAAAAATGAATCCGCTGGAGATATGGTTTTAAAAAATTTTTCAAAAAATGAACAATCTCATTTTCCAGAATTATATAAGGAGACTACTTCCATGATTCAAGAGTTTATATATTCTCATTCAAACAACATAAATTCTGAAACCAGATCGTTTCTACTGAAATGAATTTAAACTAAAAGAGTCTCCGGAGGGGGTGGGCACCGCCGGAGACTCTTTCAAGAGATAATTTTAAAAATTATCTCTTATACACCCTTCAACCCACCCCAATGAAGCATCATAGTTAAAAAATAAATAATTACTTGTGCCGGTTAAAATAACCATCGTTTAGATTCATTTTGAACGGGGCATATAACATAAAGTTAAACGTTAAAGGGGTTAGTATGTTTTAGAGCAGACCAATTAATAAATTGGTCTCACAAGTTAAGGTGGAGGGTATATCAACTTAAAATGCCTCTAAAACACTCTAACAAAGTTAGATGAAAATGTACTAGAGTACTAATTTAATACTCAGTATTTGCGATTATAGCAAGAAAGTGTCTTAATGTCAATACTACTCAACATTATTGCATTTTACACAAATAAGTTTCACATTTTAGTTATCGTATATGCTAAACTAGATTAGTATGAAGTTGGTAATTTCATTTTCTATACTAATTGTATCAAGTTTGACCGGGTGGTTAGGTGCACTTCTTGATCACGGCAATTGGCTTGGAGGATGGAGCATTCTTTTTACAATTATTGGTAGTTTTTTAGGAATTTGGATTGGCTATAAAATTTATAAGAACTACTTATAGAGGATTCCTGTATTGATAAAATTATAAAAATAAGCTTAAGTATATAACTATGAGTCGTAATTTAGTGATTGTTGAAAGTCCGGCGAAAGCCAAGACCATCCAAGGTTTTCTTGGTAAAGACTTCATTGTTCAGAGTAGCTTCGGTCATATTAGAGATTTGCCATCCAAGGGAATGAGTATTGAGATAGATAATGGATTTAAGCCTATCTATGAGGTCCCAACTGACAAAAAGAAAATAGTCTCAGAACTAAAAAAACTTTCAAAAAACTCAGAAGTTTGGTTAGCGACTGATGAGGATAGAGAAGGGGAAGCTATAGCCTGGCACTTAGCCAATGTTTTATCTTTAGACGCAAAGAAATCAAAACGAATTGTTTTTCATGAGATAACTAAAACTGCTATAAGT
>JAJYCU010000055.1 GCA_021778165.1 bacterium
CGATTTCGTATTCGGACTAATGGATACATTATTAAAAGATTATAATAAATCGGATAATCGATATTTTCTAGATAGAATTGCCTGGTTTCACGCTGAGTTTGAAACCATACATCCTTTTAATGATGGAAATGGCCGGATAGGGCGTGTCATCATAAATCAACAACTAATGAAACTAAAATATCCGTCTATAATCATTCCGAACAAAGGTAAACGTACCGACTATTATCCGGCCTTCGATGCTTATCGTATGAATGGAAGGTATGATGATTTTACGGAACTATTTGCTAGTTTGTTGATTGAGTCACTCTATAAGCGAATCGCTCTCTTGTCTGCACCTAAAATCATTACCGTATCTGCTTGGGCTAAAGCAAATGGCGTTGCGGGCAATATTGCAGTCAATAAAGCAAGCCGTGGTACTATCCCAGCATTTAGAATGCGTGAAAAGTGGATGATTGCTGCAGACTTTCGCGAAAAGTAGATAAATAACTTTACAGTTAACAGATGTAAACTAAATTAAAGCGAGTATAAAATAGGTGGTAGAAATGTCTGGTTCGAGTCCTGTCCCCGCAACCAAGTCATGCACTAACAGAGGAAGACCGGGTTCCTAGACCGGTCTTTTTTATTACTTCTTAAAATATCACCACTGTTATTGGGTTCGAGTCCTATCCTTATTGGCTCGAACCGCCGAATCACGCTTAAACTACCTTATTACCTCTAGGAATTTGGTTCTAGAAGTGCCTTATTGTCTATATGAGGGTTGGGCAGTTGAACTCTAGACCGGGTTCCTTGACTTAAAATATTAGATTTAAGTTATTTCTTGCTCTTAGCAGATATTGCTATCTTCTTTGGCTCAGGAAGTGGTGTTAATGGCACTCTTATTTTTAACACACCTTCCTCTAAATGAGCTTCAATTTTATCGGCATTCGCACGTTCGGGAAGTTGAATACTACGATAGAAACTGGTGCTACTTTCACGAACAACATATTTCTTATCCTTATCCTCTTCTTTCTCGTGTCGCTCTGCACTAATAACTAGAGCATTATTCTCAATCTGGATGTTAACATCATCTTGGTTAAAGTTAGGCAAATGCACCTCAATTACCATTTCATTATCTTTAGTGTACACGTCTGTTGTAGGTATATTTATACCTTTAAAAGGTGACATTAAGTCATCGCCAAAAAATTGTTTTTGTAATGCAGTTAACTCTGCAAATGGGTCCCATCTTACAAGATTAGCCATAATATTTCTCCTTTTATTAATTATTTAATGCCAAGAGAAGCATAATAAGCTTCTACTAATATTCTAGGAAATTAGCACTCTCATGTCAAGAGTGCTAATAAACAGATAAGGATATTAAAGTTCGAGTCGCATTCTGACAACCATAAGTATATTGCCTTTGTTAAATAAACAGACGTTTTTTGTTGATAACAATATCTTAAGAATATAATTTAGATTTAGTCTCACTTAGTCAATATATTTGGTCTGTCATAATAAGTTGATTCGCAATATTTTATAAGTCCTTCGAATATTTCTTTGCAATAAGAAGAACTAATACTGAGTAGCTCACTGTATTTACCTTTAAATGTTTCGAAATTTATAACTAGTTCTTGATATGGTCTCCAATCATCCATATCACCCAAAATTAGGGTTGCATTTTGTCCACAGTCCATACGAATAATGCTTCTTCATCTTTTTTAGACTCGTAATTACTCATTGTTATAGTTAAGTCTGTGAAGTCTTTAAATTCTAAGTTTAATTTAGCCAGAGATTCTTTTTCTAATTCAACTTTTTTCTGCCTGTCTTTTTGATTTGCAAAAATATTTACGTCTCCTGCATATCTTTCAACAAAATCATGAACTAATGCGTATTTAAGGATTTTACTAATATCTAATTTAATTTCGTATTTATTGAGTATAAACCAACAGAGTAGTGTCACTGAAAAACTGTGTTCAATATCATTTTCTCTTCTTTCTGTTTTTGCTAAAAAATGCTTTCGGTCTATTAAAGCTAAATCAATTACCATCTGTTGTAAGGAGAATATTATAGGATTCGGTTTTATCATAGATATATTGTTACACAAACTTACCTGTTCGGCTATAATCAAGCAAAAGTTATCTTTCTTAATATATCGGTGCTGTTGGAATTGCTTTCATAGATTCGGTTGGGTAAGTGTTCAAATTATTATATTGATTAATGTTACTTGGCGAATTAATTGTTATAGACATTACATAATTATTTGGTATACATAAGCTTTGGCAATTTCGTTGATTGTTAAAGTGGCTATAGTCAATGTTTAGAGTACCGTTATTAACAGATGTTTTGATTGCGGAAACATTTGGGTTACTGTAGTAATTAAAAGTTACCGAGTAGTTACTGGAATAAGAAAAATTAATTGGAATTTCATTGTTGCCATTAATATTTATTGATTGGAATTGATTTTCTACTCTTGTAGTGGAGTGGAAGTCGGAGGTATATCTATTTTTAACATCTGGATATACAACAGCACTTAGTGCTCCACTTATTGTTAGTCCAATGAAGATTAGCCCAATAAGTATACCGGTAATCCAAGCATGAATGGGCCATTTTCGATTGAATATAGCTATACCGAATAAGATAATAAATAGAGTCATTAAAACAATGATTGTTAAAACAATGTATAGTAAAATATTTTCCCTGAGTCCAATTGGGAATATATTGTTTTTAGCCCAGACTGAATTTTTGCTAATAAAGTATGTAATTGCTGCTAGTAAGCCAAACAATATACTAAGGCCAAGTATGATTAGAAATAAACCCAGTATTTTTAGGATTAATTTGAAGGCATAATCGATTGGTTGAACTAGTACTTGGTTTGCCCGGTGAGCAGCGCTTTTGACGTCTGCTCTCTCAACAAATTCTTTAAGATTGTTTACGTTTACAGATTTTCCAGCCATTAAAAGCTGATCACTTGAAGTTTTTGCTTCAGGGACTAATAGCCAAAGTACAATATATAGTAAAATAGCCCATCCAGCAGTGAAAACTGCCATTAGAATAAATAATAATCTAATAATCAATACATCAACATCAAAGTAATTTGCTAATCCAGAAGCAACTCCTGCAATCATTGCACCCTTAGTATTACGAAAGAGTCTTTTTGAATTTATATTTGCTTTAACTTCACCATCAAGTTCATCGGTATCTTCTTTAAAATCTTCAGGTTCTCCGAGCTGTTTTTTTAACAAATCGATATCGTTTAATAAGATTACTTTATTTGTATCTATCCCATGTTCAATTAGTAATTCGGACATCCTAAGCTCTATTTCATTTATGACATCATTATCTTTAATCTGGTCTTTAATGTCTTCTAAATATTTTTTTAGTTGGTGATAGGCATCTAAAGATATACTAAATTCTTGGCGGCCTAAATGGATTTTAGTGACTTCATTCATTTAATTTTTTCCTTTCTCTAAGGATTTTACTGAATTATTTAATTTTTTATATGAAAGCTCGAGTTCTCTAAGCAAATTTATTCCGTCGTCAGTTAACCAATAGTACTTCCTTGGAGGTCCAAGCTCACTTTCTTGCCACTCATAGGTCAGAATTTTATCTTTAGCTAATCTATTAAGAAGGGGATATAGAGTACCTTCAACGACGATTAACTTAGCATTTTGTAATGAACTTATAATCTCTGATGTATAAACTTTTCCGTCTTTTAACAGAAGCAGAACGCAGTAAACCAACATACCTTTTCTCATTTGGACATTGGCCTGAGATAGAAAATTATTGTAAGTATTATCATTCATATACTACTATGTTATACAAGGTATTATAATTTGTCAAATAGCAAGTTTGATTAAATATGTTTTGTTTATCAAGATTTAAAGCCAGTTTATTATTGGTAAAACCCTAATGTTTAACTATAATTAAACTGTGGTTGAGAATAATAAAGGTTTTACTTTAGTTGAGTTGTTACTTAGTTTGATTGTTTTAACGATTGTTGCTATTACTTTTTTTGATCTATATATTTCGGTTTTGCATAGTAGTATAGTGGCTCAGCGTCAAGCCGTTGCTCTTAGTTTAGCTAATAATCAGATGGAGTACTTAAAATCATTACCATATAATAATCTAGCCGTTGCAGGTGGCCCAATTCCATCAAATAGTACTGTGCCTGGGAGTTTTAATATAGTTGCTAACGCCCATACCTATACAGTAAAAACCCAGATTGTTTATGTTGATGATGCTTATGATGGTTGTGGGTCATACCCAACTCTGGCAATTGAGAAAATTTATTGTCGAAATTATCCACCGCCGGCTGGCGCACCCAGTCCTGACACTAACCCGGAAGATTATAAAGACGTTAGAGTGACTGTAACAGATAGTTCTAATTTAATTTTAGCATCAATCGACACCCAGATTGCTTCGTTAATAGCTGAAACACCATCAAATACTGGTGCTATTTTTGTTCGAGTGATTGATCAAAGTGGTAACCCAGTAGTTGGAGCAACCGTTAATCTTGTTAATAATGTTGTTTCACCCGCCATTAATGTAACTGGGACAACTGATAGTAACGGCATGTCTATCTTTTATGGCTTAACACCTGATTCAAGATACGATTATGTCGTAATGGCATCGGATAGCGGCTATTCTACACTTTCAACGATTGCATCTAGCGGATCATTAGTACCAACATATCCTAACCAGGATCTTTTAACCCAGAATTCATCGTATGTCACCTTAACAATAAAACCAGAAGGGCAATATAGTTTGCTGCTTGAAACAACTGATGTAAATGGTAATCCAATCGCCAACGCTAAAATTTATGTAAAGGGTGGTTATAAAAAGTATACTGCTACCACAGATACCACCTATTATTATGATAGTAAAACCTCACCCAATACTTCTCCAGTAACTGATGCAAATGGTTTTGCTGGAATGACAAATTTGGTGCCAGGTAGTTATATATTCTGTGGCGATAGTGGGGCAACTAGCTGTAGTGTCGGGGGTACAACTTATTATTTAGCTGCTGCCGTGCCCTATAGCGGTAATAATTCATTTAATGCTGTTAATGTACCAATTTATTTAAGTTCAAGTCCACCCAGTACTACTTTTCTTTATAACAGTAATTATTATCTTCAAAAAGTTAGATTACTCCTTACAACCAGTTCTACATTCCCAAGAATTTATTCAATGTCTCCCTCAAGTCTAAGCCTAAGTACCGGTACCCCCTCAAACTTTAGCTTTACAATAACTGGAACAAATTTACC
>JAJYCU010000056.1 GCA_021778165.1 bacterium
TATTAAAATAAATGCCGGGATGAGAAGTAACTACCATTATGTATTATGGTATAAAGAAGAAAGAACAATCTTAGTTAAGCATGAAGATTATCCATATCATTGGCCAATAATAACTGATGAAGAAATCCCTAAATGGATATATCTAAGTTCAATAAGTAAAAAAGCTGTTGATTATCATGATCGAATTTCGGATTGGTTAGATAAAAATACTTCCGTCAAAATGGCTTTTCAGCCCGGAACATTTCAAATGGAAATGGGGGTTGAAAGGTTGAGTCGAATTTATCAAAGAACAGATGTACTAATAGTAAATAGAGAAGAAGCTGCATTGATCTCCGGAGGTAATCACGAGGATTATTATGATTTGTTTAATCGATTACATCAAATTGGACCAAAAATGGTGGTAATAACTGATGGCCCTAATGGAGCATATGTATCAGATGGTAAAGATAGATTTAAAATGCCACTTTACCCTGATATAGCTAAACCAAAAGATAGAACTGGAGCAGGAGACGCCTTTGCCTCAACCTTTGTGGCAGCACTAATTAAGGGTAATTCAGTCGAAGGTGCATTGCAGTGGGCACCAATAAACTCAATGAATGTGTTGCAATACGTTGGAGCTCAAGAAGGATTATTAACAGAAGACGAGGTTACGAAGTATTTGCGTGAATCTCCGGATTGGTACAGACCATCCAAAATGGAATAGATAGAGATTTATCTTGAATGCTTATGTTAAAATAAAGTTAGTAAGTAAAATAAAAATGACAAAATTTCTTGAAATAGCACTAGATCAAAAAAACCCAAATTTTCATCAGGGTGTATTGAAGTTGAATAAATTAGCTGGCCAATTAAATAAGGATATACAGTTTACTCAATTTTTGAAAAAAAATATTTCTCAAAAAATAAGTTTACTAAATTTAGATCCAGTCGATACATCGTTGCAGGAACTATACTATTCATTGAAAGAAAAATTAATTGATGACGAAAATCATTTAGCTAAAAGTTTAAGATTTTTAGCAGCTGAAAATATTTCCGCAGAAGCAGATCTAGCTAAAGGCTTCATTTTAAAATTAAATCAATCAGTCGGTAATCTATCGATATTGACCGCAAAGCCAGTTTTTATTAGACAGATTTTGAGTAAACTTCAATTAAGCAAAACAGCTAAATCTTTAGGATATCGTTCGAAATCATCAATGTTAAAACTTGAACCAATCGAGAATATTATGATAGCTTTTAATCAGTTCGAAACGACTTCAACTCTGCAGAGCTTTAAAAAATCTCTCAAAAAAATCTCAATTAATGATTTAGATTATAAGAAACTAACATTTAAATCTGAATCGGGGATAAATAATAATTCTGATTTTTCTCTTCTAACAGATTACTTAACCGCAACTTTAACAATTAACCTGAGTAATTTGAATGCCAGAGGATGGTTAATTAAAAGTTTAACGGAAGTAGCTGACCAGGTTAATTGTTGGGTAGCTAAGAATAAGATTATTGAAAGCATAAAATTTAGAAGCGATTTTACAGAATATTATAATTTTGTAATTAATGATAATAGCCAAACAGCCAGTGAATTTTTAGATAATTTTCTGAATAATTATTCTAATGATTCTGCAATCAATGATTTATTAAGCGAACTCTCGAATTTTGAAGATAAAAGTACTATTTTTAAGATAGATAATAATTTGTTCCATTTAAATAATCTAGATTTTTGGACGGGTACAAATTTCTTACTTGATGTATCTAATAATCAATCGGTTTCATTTAATATTAAAGATTTAGTTAATGATTTAATATCAAAAAAAGATTTTATGAATAGAACATTAAGTTATGGTCGGATGTCTTTAAAAAGAGAATTCATGTCTCAGTATTTCAATTTTTCTTATTTTATTGATTATTTGATTAATTTGATGAGTATAAAGAAAGACAGTTTAATGAAAGAAATTTTTATTGGTTAAAATATAGGAGAATAGATGTATCAAATTTGTGTATCAGGTGCGGCAAAAGGTGAAAGTGTTGAAGAAGGTAAAATATTAGCTGAATCTATAGGCATAGCCATAGCCAAAGCTGGACATAGTCTTTTAACTGGAGCAACGATTGGCTTACCAAATTATGCTGCTGAAGGTTATAAGAAAGCCGGCGGAAAGATGAGCTTAGGTATCTCACCAGCTGCTTCTAAAGTTGAGCATGTTATGAAATATCGTTTACCGACAATTTTTTATGACACTATTTTATATAGTGGTTTACATTATGTTGGACGAGACACACTGCTAATAACTTCCAGCGATGCAGTTATTAGCGTAGGCGGACGACTCGGTACGTTACATGAATTTACTATTGCGATGGAATCGAATACGCCGATTGGTTTCCTGCAGGGAGCTGGTGGAATAAGTGATGAAATTCAAACATTGATGGGTTTAGCGCATCCAATTAAAAAAGGATCGATGGTTTTATTTAATGATTCAGCTGAAGAATTAATTATTGAACTCACTAAACACCTTGATGTTGAGCACCTTAGATATAAAACTCTGTATTGATAGTTAAATTTTTTTAGATTTTTTTGTTAGAATTAACTAATGTCTTTTGAGATTAAGAGTCAATTTAAGCCTACCGGTGATCAACCGCAAGCTATAGACCAGATAGTTGAAAATATTAATAATGGTCTCAAGCGCCAAGTATTAAGAGGTGTAACTGGTTCAGGTAAAACGTTTACTATGGCAAACGTGATTGAGAGAATAAATAAACCAACTCTAATAATCTCTCACAATAAAACTTTAGCAGCCCAGTTATATAATGAGTTTAAACATTTTTTTCCAACGGCTGCTGTTCATTATTTTGTAAGTTATTTTGATTATTATCAACCTGAAGCTTATATTGCCAGATCAGATGTATATATTGAAAAAGATTCTAAAATAAATGAAGAAATAGATAGACTTAGGCATGCTGCTACCGACGCACTATTATCTCGTTCTGATGTAATTATCGTAGCAAGTGTCAGTTGTATTTATGGTATTGGTTCGGTAGATGATTATATGAATCTATCGATTAAACTTTCAGTAAATGAAAAAAGAGATAGAGATAAATTAATTAGACAGATTACAGATATTCAATACAAAAGAAATGAAATTGATTTTCATAGAGGAACTTTTAGAGTCAAAGGAGACGTGATTGATTTATTCCCGGCTGGTGAAGAATTAGCTTATCGTTTTGATTTTTATAATGACGTTATAGAAAGAATACTTCAATTCGATCCTCTAACTGGTGAAATCCTTAAAAGTTTAAAGAATTATACAATTTATCCTAATTCTCATTATGTTACAACATTGGATAAAGTTAAAAATTCTATTCCTCAAATCAGAGAAGAATTAGACCAAAGAGTTAAATTTTTTAAAGATCATAATAAATTATTAGAGGTTCAGAGGATAACACAACGAACCAATTTTGATTTAGAAATGCTGGAGGAGACTGGTTTTGTTAAAGGTATTGAAAATTATAGTAGGTATTTAACAAATCGTGAAGCTGGACAACAACCTGCCACATTAATGGATTACTTCCCTGATGATTATTTTTTGATTATTGATGAATCTCATATGACTATACCTCAAGTTAAGGGCATGTATAATGGTGATCGCGCGAGAAAAGAAACTCTGGTTGAATACGGGTTTAGATTACCGAGTGCTTTAGATAATCGACCATTAACATTTTTGGAGTTCGAAAAACATATGTCTAATGTTCTATATGTTAGTGCAACACCAGCTGATTATGAATCACAAGACTCAGAAGTTATGATAGACCAATTAATTAGACCAACTGGATTATTAGACCCAGTTATAGAAGTAAGACCAACCAAAAATCAAATTGATGATGTTATAGCTGAAATCAAGGCAAATATAGCTAAAAATCAAAGAGTACTAATAACCACACTAACTAAAAGGATGAGCGAAGATTTAACTGAATACCTGAAAGAGTTAGGAATTAAAGTTGCTTATATCCATAGTGATGTTGATACCCTTGATCGAACAGATATATTAAGAGATATAAGATTAGGTGTTTTTGACGTTTTAGTGGGTATAAATTTACTGAGAGAAGGTATTGATTTGCCAGAAGTTAGTCTAGTTATAATATTAGATGCTGATAAAGAAGGTTTTTTACGAAGTGAAACAGCGTTAATCCAAACTTCTGGTAGAGCTGCAAGACATGTTGAAGGAAGAGTAATAATGTATGCTGATAACATGACAAGGTCAATGAAGGCATGTATTGATCAATGTGATAAGAATAGACAAATTCAACAAGAATATAATTTAAAACATAAAATTGTCCCTACTACCATAAGTAGAGAGGTTGAGGATGCAATGAGATTGAATTTAAGTGATGAAGCTAAACAAACTAAGTTAAATCTTAAGAAGATACCTAAAGAAGAATATTCAACAATTGTTAAAGATCTAACAGCTCAGATGGAGCTAGCATCGGCTAATTTAGAATTCGAACTAGCGGCAGAGCTTCGAGATATCATTAATACAATTAAAGCCGATAAAAAGACTAAAC
Organism: bacterium; assembly: GCA_021778165.1. The sequence goes on from JAJYCU010000056.1 coordinate 4,546, forward strand.
ATTCAAACTGATTTTTGATACAATAACACTAAATGTCAAACAATCTCTCCTCAAGCGATATATTAAAATTAGCAAAATTATCCAAGCTTGTACTTAGCGATGAAGAAGTGGTTGAAATGCAGAAGGAATTAAGCCAAATTTTGGATTTTGTTTCTAAATTATCAGAAGCTGACGTTAAAGATATCAAACCTACTGATCAAGTGACGAACTTAACTACTGTACTTAGATCTGATAAAAATATTGATTACGGCTATGGTTTAGAAGACTTAATGAAAAATGTACCTAATCGAGACAATGACTTCATTAAAGTTCCAAGAATGTTACAGGAAAGTTAAGAAGGATTTGTTGAGATGGATAATTGGTTAGACTTAGATGTGTTAGTTAAAAAAGTTAAATCAGGTGAAACTACATCTGTTAGTTTAGTTGAAAAGGCTTTTAGTTTTATTAAAAAAAATAAAGAATATAACGTTTTAATTTCGGACTTTGAATCAGACGCTTTAGCAAAGGCAAAGGAAGTGGACATTAAGATTTCAAATGGGGAAAAGTTGGGACGTTTAGCCGGTATCCCGTTTATAGTAAAAGATAATTTTTTGACTCATTTAGGATTTACAACGGCAGGAAGTAATATGCTAAAAAATTTCCAAGCCCCATATCAAGCAACCGCTGTCAACAAGTTGATTGACGAAGG
>JAJYCU010000057.1 GCA_021778165.1 bacterium
TTATGCTCTTGGGCTTAATCGGCACGCTCAAATCGGTACAACACATCGAGATGCTTTTAGACATGCTTCGGCAGACACCATTAGCTCAGCTATAGCAACTAACTCTATTATTCTGAGCACTCAAGGTTTGCCTAGTCTTAATAATTGGACAGGCTTAGTTTTGAGTATATGGACAATCGGTATGACTTATCCGACTAAAAAGAGAATAGAAGCAGCCGACAAACATTATAAATAAAATTAAAATCTTAAGTAGTTTGTTTTGCTTTAATTAATTGATCCTGTACAGTTGTTGAATAAAGTTTATCTGCTTTATTTGTATAAGTAACTTTATCTTTAATAACAGCTTGCACCGGTAATTGATCAGAAGTGGTTTTAAGATAATTAACTTTTTTGACAGCTGAACCAATCGCTAAAAATTCAACTAAACCATTGCCTAAATCATAAATGTAGGTCTTAATACCGACTATTAAATCAGCATTTACTTCTTGAGCTTGTTGTTGTAACTTCTTGATTGATTGCTCTCTTGCACCATAAATCAATTGAGTTAAATCACTAATTTCACCCTTAACTATATTTTTTAACATTGTTTTTATTCCACCAATTACTCCGAGGGAATAAACACTTGTGCCTAAAACTAATTTTAATGGCGCATAGCCTGTTTTAGCTAAGTTCCATGTTTCTTCGGCAGTCAAATCAGAAGTTATAACATCTCCAAGCTCCTGGGCTAAAGGTTCGAGTTGAGAGTTATAGCTAGCGGTTCCTATCATCATCATTTCTTGAACATTAGTTGAAACTAGAGGAATGATTGTAGTTCTTATACCAACTACTGCATTGGCATTAAATTGTTTAGCTTCAGCGGTTATTCTTTTTAAAGCTTCATTTCTAGTTATACTAAAAATATCACTATACTCTTTAACTTCACCTCTTAATAATTGCCTAAATTCTCCCAGTAAGCCTCGACCAATTCCAATAGAATAAGCAATATTACCAAAAACAAACTTTAATGGTGCGTAACCAGCATCAAGTTGACAAAAAAGTTCTTGGCCATCTGATGAAGTTGAGAATTTTTGACTCATTTGATTATCTGAACGGTGAACAGTTGAACCAATTGATAGAAACTCTATATTACCGGCATGAAAGATTAATTCACTCGTTACACTAGCTGCTCCGGCTCCACCGGATTTATTTAATTCTGCTTCAAATCTTTCTAAACTTAAACGGCGACCCTCAGAAATCATATTTGTCATTTGTTTTAGCTCTCCACCATACGCAGTTTTGATAGAGGTACCAATTGAACCAATAAAACCTAATGAAAAAACACTATTGCCGACAAGCATATCACCCGGGGTGAAACCATAAAGTCCTAAACAATATATTTCATTACCCGATAGTTCTGAGTAGATAACTGAATTGTCTGAAGGAGGGTTGTTATTCATTATTCTTATAAGTTTAAGCTTAAAGGGATCGAAATTCAAATATCTCAAAAAAATATTTTATTTATTTAGCTTATATCATTTAAAATATTTAAAATGGATAGCAAACTAATTATAGTGGATGAACCATATCAAACAGATTATTCTTATCAATTAACTCAGCCAGTTGGTAAAAATTTTGAAGATGATTTTTCACCTGATCTAACGCCAGCCCAAATGCTAAAACTAGGCATATTCGGAGGAAATTATTTTTCAAAAATACCGGCTGAATTTCCTAATGAATGGTTCGATGAAGTCAAATTAGCAAAAAATGGTAAAGCAAATCCTAAATTAAATTATTTTCTAGTTAACGCCAGCCAGCCGCTGAAAGTATGGCAAGAAAAAGGTTGGATTTACCCTAATGATCCACTGGGGTGGTTTCTTTGGTATTGTCGTTACTACTATGGAAGAAGAATTAAAAACGAAGATGTAAGACAAATTAAAAGGTGGAAAGCTATTAAAAGACATGCCGCTCAAATTAAAGCAAACTGTTCACCAACTGATTTGTTTTGCAGACCAAAACAACGTCAAGCTTTACTACACTGGGCATACGATTCCAGAAAAATCTAATATTTTCAATATCAAGCTCAAAAATCACCAGATTCATGCTATAATGTGATTATTAAAACGTAATTAAATTTATTTTTAATTGAAGCGAATATCAATCGCAAGTTGGCAGAAGAAAAGGGTACATTCCCTAAGTAGAACTCGCCCGGGTAGCCCGTAATAGCCTCAACAATTAAGAGCCGACCTGTCGGAATTCGGATGGTACCTCCAAGTTAATTGGATCCGAAATGTCTATGTATTAATTGAAAAGAGGAATATACAAGATGGCTGATAAAAAACATTTTCTAGCTGAAATAGAAGAAACAATTTTAAACAATTGGAAACAAGAAAAAACATTTGAAAAAAGTATAGAGCAACGTTCCAATAATAAGGAATTTATTTTTTATGATGGTCCACCATTTGCAAATGGACTCCCTCATTATGGGCATGTCGTTCAAACAACAATAAAAGATGCGATAACTCGCTACAAAACAATGCAGGGTTTTAAAGTTGATCGTCGTGTCGGATGGGATACTCATGGCCTGCCAATTGAATATGCAATTGAAAAAGAGCATGATTTCAAGGGTAAACAAGATATAGTTGCCTACGGCATTGAAAAATTTAATCAAGAATGTAGAGATTCAGTTTTTAAATATAAAGAAATATGGGAAAACCTATTTGTTAGGTTAGGCCGATGGGCAGATTTCTCTGAAACCTATACAACTATGGATCAAGATTATATCGAAAGCGTCTGGTCGGTTTTTAAAACTATATACGATAAAGGTCTTATTTATAAAGATTTTCGCTCAAGTCCATATTGTCCAAGATGTGCTACTCCTTTATCTAATTTTGAATTAAATCAAGGCTACCAAGACAATATAGAAGATCCAAGCCTATACGTTAAATTTAAGCTTGAAGATGAGGACGCGTTTTTATTAGGCTGGACTACAACTCCTTGGAGCTTACCGGGTAATGCAGCTATTGCTCTTAACCCTGAAGCAGTTTATTTATATGTTGAGCTAGAAGATGATAACGACAAAAAAGAGACTTTAATTTTAGCTAAAAATCGATTGAGTTGCTTAAACTCTGATGATTATAAAATAATTAAAGAAGTTCAAGCCAGCCAGTTAATCGGTAAAAGTTATCTACCTCTCTTTAATCTTAATTATATTAATGATTTAGAAGGGAAAGAAAACCTATATAAAATATGGGCGGCTGAATTTGTTTCAATCGAAGACGGTTCAGGAGTGTTACATGTCGCACCAGCTTTTGGTGAAGATGACTTAAAACTTGGTAAAGAGAATAATATCCCAGTATTATTAACAATTAATGAATTTGGTAAAGTGAAATCTGGTATTGGCCTTGACCCTGAAATAGAAAATAAATTCTTTAAATCAGCTGATAAGTTAATAATTGAATCTCTAACCAAACAAGATTTTGTTTTTGCGGCCGAAACCATCAAACATACTTATCCATTCTGTTGGCGTTGTGATACTCCTCTACTTTATTATGCTACTGATTCATGGCTCGTTAAGGTTTCGACAATGGTCGATAAATTAACTAGTAACAATCAAAAAATTAACTGGACACCAAAACATATAAGAGATGGCCGATTTGGTAATTGGTTAGCTAATGCCAGGGACTGGTCCATCTCACGTAATCGTTTCTGGGGTGCGCCTTTACCTGTCTGGGTAACTGATGATGGCGAAATTACAGTTATTGGCAGTTTAGAAGAACTTAAAGCTAGAGCAATCGACCCAAGTTTAATATCTGACTTGCACCGTCCTTATATCGACAAAGTTATGATTAAAACTGAATCTGGTAAAATTGCCAAAAGAATCGATGAAGTTTTTGACTGTTGGTTTGAATCAGGCTCAATGCCTTTTGCTCAAAATCATTATCCTTTTGAAAATAAAGATAACTTAAATAACATTTTTCCAGCTGACTTCATCGCTGAAGCTATTGATCAAACTAGAGGCTGGTTTTACACCTTACACGTCATCGCTGTAGCTCTATTTGATGAACCTGCCTATAAAAATGTCATATGTAGTGGATGGGTAGTAGCAGCTGACGGAGAAAAACTTTCTAAAAGAAAAAAGAACTACGCACCGATGGACGAAGTCTTAGACCAATTCGGAGTCGATACTTTAAGATTTTTTATGGCTAGTAGCCCGATTGTTAATGGAGAAGATGTCCGCTTCTCGACTTCTTTACTTCAAGAAGTTCAACGAAAAATATTTATGACACTTAATAATAGTTTTAACTTCTATAAACTTTATGCCGATATAGACCATTTTAAGCCTGAAAAAATATTAATAGAACCAACACCAACTAATGTTTTAGACCGATGGATATTAGCTAGGTTGAATCAAGTAATTTTAGATGTTACTAAACATCTCGATAATTATCGATTAGATAAAGCGACCCAACCAATCGAATTATTGCTCGATGATCTAAGTAATTGGTATATTAGAAGATCCAGACGACGATTCTGGAAAAATGATAACGATAGTGATAAATTATCAGCCTATGAAACCTTAAATTATACACTCCTAAGAGTCTGCCAATTACTTGCGCCTTTCTCACCATTTTTAGTTGATCATATCTGGCAAGAATTAACCAAAGAAAGCAACCTATCACAATCAGTTCATCTAAGTGATTGGCCTAATAATACAACCATTTCTGAAGATAATATTATTATTGAAATGTCTAAAACCAGAGATTTCATTAACCAAGGGTTGGCTCAAAGAGCTAATTCGAGCATCAAAGTAAGACAACCATTAGCCAGCTTCACAATCTTAGATCTAAATAAAAATTACTGGGAAATCATTGCCGAAGAACTAAATGTTAAGAAAATTATTATCGGGAAAGAGTTAGCACTAGACACTAATCTTACTCAGGCCTTAAAAGAAGAGGGGATTGCTCGTGAAGTAATTAGAAATATTCAGAGTTTCCGAAAACAAGCTAACTTTAATGTTGAAGATCGTATAGCAATTAAACTAACTACCACCGATGAGGCAATTCAGAAAGCTCTTATAAACCAAAAAGAGCTTATCGATACTGAAACATTAACCTCAAAAGATTTATCGACTGATGACCAAATTGAATACTCTGGCGAATTTAAAGTAAATGGTGTCGGTATTGAACTATCGATTTCAAGAATAAAATAATGCC
>JAJYCU010000058.1 GCA_021778165.1 bacterium
TTGTTCGTGAGGCTTTAAACGAATTTGGGAAAATAGAGCATGCAAGAAGAGAATTATCTCGGGAATACGAAGATGTTGAAGTATCAGCAGAATAAGATGAATTCTTGGCAAAGACGAGACTTGGAACTTAATTGGAAACAGGTAGATGTCGAGACAAAGTTAACGCTATTGGAAGAAAAAATAGGTGAACTTACTTTGGTGGCTGAGAACTTATTATTTAATGTTGAGGATGCTAATTATAGAAGAAAACTTCTGGATTACGTTTTGAATAGATAAATCTTAGTGTTGTAAATAAGTCTACCATAGGGTAGGGTAGCAGTGGAAGTGTCCCGAGCCCAAGAATTACGATAAATCTCTATTATTAAACCCGACAAATGAAATTATGAGCGTGACTACTGCTAGTGCTACAAGATAAATGCTCAAATTTGGATTTACTTTTCCGGCCAATAAATCGCTTGGAGAATAGTAATACCAGGGCAATAATTTAGCGAAATCTAACATGTAATGGTTAAGACTGGCAAGTGATGTTAGTAGATAACCCAAAAAAGCGATAATAGTAGCTATTGTGGCACCTAATCGTTTAGTTTTTGGCAAGACAGCTGACATCGAAAAGCCGATTAATCCGTAAACTAGTACGAAAAAAAGTAACCAGAGGTCGGTAATAAATAAATTCAATTGTGACACCGATAAGTTAATAACTATAGTTGTTAAACTGGTGACTATCGAGGCAATCAACCAAGGAATTGCTACGATGATGAAATAGGACAAGAGCTTAGATAGTAGAAGTTTAGTTCGTGAAATCGGTCTAGCTAAAACTAACTCCATGGTATGTTCTTTTTCATCATTGGATAAAATTGAACTACCGAGTCCAATTGACATTATTAAGAATAATATTGGTAGAGTGACAAAATAAATCTGAGAATTCAACCAGCCGATTGGGCTAACCATACTTTCACTAGCGCCACCAGTTTTAAGGTTTATGAACGATGCCGGAAGCTGTTTTATAAGAGTATTGAAGGTTTTGAATTGGTCTCTAATTGGTGGGTAAATTGATAATATTAAAATTACCGTGAGGGATATCGCTATAGTCCACCAAAAAATATATTTCTTTTTTCTTGTTACTTCCCAAAAAATAATTTCTTTCACTTTTGATCTCCGTAAAAGGTTAAAAATTCATCTTCAAGATTAATTTTCTGGGAAATAAATTCGTTAAGTTGTAGCTTAGAGATGTCTTTAAGAAAATCATTTAATGACGCCAGCGGTTTTACAAGTACCTCATCGTTACTTAATTTAGAAACAAAACTAACGTGTTTTAATTTTTTAATCTCTTCAATATCTTTAGTGTTTTTTAGTTTTACTTTATATATATTTGAAGTTAGCTGAGTATCTTTTGAGACATTTTGTTGGTGGACGAGTACGCCATTTTTTAAAATACCGATTCGATGACATATTTTTTGGGCTTCACTTAAGTTATGGCTACTCATTAAAATAGCTGTTCCTTGGTTGGCTAAATCGATGATGGTTTCGTAAAAGATATCTTGCATAATAGGATCAAGACCTGAGGTTGGTTCGTCCAGAATAAGGACTTTTGGTTGATTCATGAGAGCTTGAATGATGGCAATCTTTTGCCGATTTCCTTTAGATAGCTCATCGATAGGTTGATTTAACTCGGCTTGAAAGTTCTTTTCTAATTTTTTTCGATAACTTTTATCTACTGGTCTTAGAGAGGAAAGAAAATCGAGAACCTGATCGCCGGTAGCATCAGAATATAATTTTGCTTCACCTGCCAGGTAACCAATTTGTTGTCTGATTTTTGTGGAATTTGATTTTAAGTTCAGGCCAAAGATAGATATATCGCCACTGGTCGGTTTAATAAAATCCATTAGAAGTCGAATGGTGGTGGTTTTACCTGCCCCGTTAGCTCCTAAAAAACCATAAATTTCACCCGACATAATGTTGAGACTTAAATCTTTAAGAGCTGGATTTGATTGTTTAGGGTAGTATTTTGTTAGAAGATTAGTCGAGATTATTTCCATAGTTTCATTGTTCCATATAGATTATGGAACAAATTAGACTAAAACTCAAAATCTATCTGGCGCCAATCATTAGGGCTAGACAAAAAGTGTAATATTCCTCTTCGCTTGCTTCAATCATATTGAAGTCTTTTTCTAATTCAAATACTTCTTGAAGTTGTTTGGCGTTAAGCCTAGTGTCTTCGCTAATATTCTCCAACCTGATGATATGAAGTTTTTTAGTGCTTGGTGAGTAGTATTTGATATCGAAGTCAGAACTTTCTAAATGTCCTGCTTGATCCATAGTCTGTTCCCAAGTAATTAGTCTTATTTGAGTAGCGTCTTCTGTTGGTGCTAAATCAGTTTCTCGAAATTCAATTAATTGAAATTTATTGCTTTCAAGTTCATAGAATTTTTTTCGAGAACTCATTACCTTACCAAATTTATCGACCCAGCCCATCTCTTCAGACTCTATTTTTCGCAAAACACGGCTCGTCAAATTTAGAATTGGTTGATGATACACATCACTATAAGATGTCTCGTTGGTGTTGAGAGCTTCTGAATCATAACTTTCAAAGTTAGGCAGTCCCATTAAACATATTATATAATAATTATACTCATAGAGCAAATTATTTTAGTAGTACTCAGCACTAATAAAACTCGTCTCTCCTATGATAATTTTGTTTTTATCTTTATTTTCTCCGATTAAGACATGATGGGGCATTAAATAGGGTTTAAATATTAATTGATTATTTGATGAGGTTGACCGAATTAAATCAACCCAAGTGGTTTCCGGTATTTGGATAAAATTCTTCCATTTTAAATTTGTACTTGAGCGATTAGCGCCGCTCTTTAAAGCTGGTTTTGGCTTGTTGTCTGATTCTGGTCCATGAAGCAGACTGTAAGTAACAGTATTAGCTACGTTTAGTGGTATTGAACCTAGCAATTTAACTGATTGTTGGGTGGCTAGGGGTTTGTAACTCATGATAGATCTGGTTTCTTCAGTATCCCTACTAATACCAATAATTTTATACCACCAGCCTTCTTGCAGTAATTCAGGGTATTCATTGTCGGTTAGGAAAACTTCTTGGGCTCTACTAGCAATAACGGTTAGACCTTCGTTTGAAACGTAAAATGCAGTCGAATCTTCACCTGGCGGAATATCTGGGATTGATTTTATAATTTGTTTTCGTTCTTGGTTCATAAAATCGTTCTCATAATACTTAACAGGACGAAGACTCACTTTATTATTTTTGACGGTTAATGACTGTAGGGGCGGGCGGTACCTTTGAAAGCTATTTAGCGATATTGTATTCAAAAGAACTGTAGCATTTTTCAGTTTTAAAACCGATTTTTCGGAGTAAAAAGAATCAAATATTTCCGAAGATGATTCGATTGGATCAATTGGTATTATTTCTGCTCCAGTCGGTTTCTTATTAAGTCTACCCTTACTTTTTTTAGAAAAAGTGTCTAGGAATTCACGTCTAAGTTTTTCTGGATTTTCGTTATAATCATCTACAGCTAAAAGAACCTGTTCAATGCTAAATTTACCAAGTCGCTTTGTTGTGGTAGTAGTATCGGTAGTAGTATCGGGATGAAGTTCTCTGATAAACACGTTACCAATAGCTTTTACGATTGGCTTTAATTCCTCTGCCTGAAGAGTTCTGACCAAATCCTCGCTTACCATTAACACTTCTAGCGGATTAGCTGGCATTAATGAGTCGAGCCTTTTCAGGGCTTCTCTCCTGTTGTTTCGGCCGGTATTATCCATTCATCATCTCCCTATCTTTCCAGGTAGTCTTGCAATAAACCGCCATTTTCAATATGACGATCCAAGATAGCTACTGAAATTCCTCGCCTTATAGAAGATACTTTTATTCCTCTAACCATAGGGTCGTTTGTTGCAATTATGTCGATTGCTCCATCGATTAAATCTAAATCTTCATCACAGTCATGAGGGTTAATTCCTAGATGACCAATTAGTCTTATTACGCCATCAATTCTCTTAGGACCGATTCTCAGTTCATCAGCAATTCGCCAGTATTGTTGAATTTCATTAATTTTGTAGCCTTTATTTAGTAATTGGTCAACCTTATAGGCATTAGGGTTACTCTCTTCAAGAAAAGAAACCATCTGATTTACATCTTTCATTAGTTTTAGTGAAACACCGGCCTGTTTTAAAACTATGCCAGCACCTTGTCGTATGATTAAGGCTGCTTTTTTATCATCAGTATCACCAGTAGCTCTTAGTTCGGTTATCCTATAACCGATATAAGCTTCTGTTCTGGGTTCGGTGGCGGGTAGTGGCAAAAACTTTGGCCAATCTAATTCTAGTTGACCCGATTGATTTATTCGAGTTGGTAAATTTGAACCTTGGTATAAGCTTAAATCCTGTGAATTAGTAGATGCCATTTTAACCCCTTTAAATATTAATCATATTATACCTTAAAATAGCATAAAAAGCAACCGATACCTAATTGACAAAACTAATTAATATGATAGAATATAATCTTAATGGAAAAAGAAACTACGACTATACTTACAGATACAATGGCTAAGTTGACCAAGACTAAGCCAATGATTAATTACAGAGTTATGCCTGGAGGGATCACTAGGATTATAGATTGTCACAGTTCAATGTATCTAGTGCCTATTGGCAAAACTAACGAATTCGCCCTGTTTGATGCTGGCATGAATAAACAAGCAAAAAACTTGAGAACTTATTTGGGCTATCTTGGTCTTGACCTTCGCGCGATAAAAGAAGTTTATGACACCCATGCTCACCCAGACCATGTTGGTGGTTTGTCTGAAATTGTAGACGAGAGTAACGCTGAGGTTTATATCGCGGCTGAGGAGATGAGTGTCTTTTCGGGAGATAAAATAAGCCAAGGTCCGCTACCTGCCTTACTTGACATCGTCACCCATAAACACACTTCAGCCGTGACTGATGTCAGGCCTAATGCTATTGGTGACGGTGAATATATTAAAGTTGCTGGTGGTTTAGCTATTAGGGGAATTAAAATGCCTGGTCACACTGATGGTAGTATGGCGTGGTTAGTCAGTCAAGACTTCGATAAGAGTAATAGTTTAATTGTTGGTGACTCGATGGATTTCGACAGTCGAG
>JAJYCU010000059.1 GCA_021778165.1 bacterium
CAGCCGAGGAAAGAAGTCACGGTGAAATTATGGTTAGAGATATGGAGGCTCGTGGATTTTTAGATATGTCTAAAGAATGGTTACCGATTAGGGAGCATAATCTAGCCGCCGGGATTCATGTCAAAATTGAATCTCCTGCTGATGGGTTAGCTTAGCTCCCTGTCCAGGAACTGCTTACAAGAGAAGCTCATTTTTATTCTTCTAGATTGATGGATAATTCAGCTAGAAAAACGCTGAGAGATATTGGTTCAGATGAGGGTAGGCATTATCAGTTTTATGTTTCAGCACTCGGTGCGTTTGCTCTAGTTAATCCTGATGCTGCGCTAACAGCTATGAGATGTCAACACGAGGCTGATAATTTTTCTATGCCAGGGAAGCAAGGTATAAAACGTTTCTCTAGGTTAGCCTCAACGATTGCTGCTGGTGGTGTTTTTGATTCAATTACAGTTTTGAAGGCCCAAAAACAAACGATAGATGAGTCTGGAATGCTACTTACGACTCCAGTGACCGATGAAGGCAAGGCTGCCTTAGAGTGGGCACAGGGGATATCTGAGAAATCAGATAGAATTTGGGAAGATAATCAATTAAAATTGGATGAATTTAGATCAAAACAGGCTAAAAAAATTGAGCCCGGACTATTACGTCCACTTATATTGGGGCATACTGTTGAAATTATAGATAAACAGTTCGTACCGAAGTAATCCAAGAATTAACATTTTAGGAACTTTTATATATTAAAAAACCATTTCTGCCGCTTAAATCTTGATTAATTCTACCTTCACTATTAGAGAAGAAATTTCCATCGGCAGTATTGTTGCTATCTATAGAAATATCTTCTATCCCAGCTATTTTTAAATCTGAAATAGCTCTAGCTTTTATATCAACTTCGATTTTGTTATCAACTTTTTTTATAAATTTATTCCAACTCTTGTCGAATAGAGAATTTGCAACATTAGGTTCAAAAACGTAATTCGATGAATGAATCGAAGGACTTAAATAAGCCGATAATGACTTTATGCTTTTTTTGGTCTTAGATAGATACGTTTGAATAGTAATCGGGATAATATTTTTAGGTATAGTTAATCTGCTGGCATGAATCAGGCAAATAATATCCGTTGCTTTATCAAAAATAACAATTATAACGCAGTCAGCAGGTGCTATCCAAGCTGTAGCCAAGTTAATATTTAAAATTAAACTGTCACCTTTTAATACTTTATATTTTTTGGTGTTCGAAATAGAGGATATGTCTATAATTTTATCGCCATGCTCTGCTTTTAATTTAATGACTTTCTTATTAATTGGAGCAAGAGATAGAAATTTATCTAGGTTTTTTGTGTAATTGCTAGTATCGCCAACAATTTCACTTAAGTTTCCGAAGTATTTATTAGTAAAAATGAAATTTAGGCCTTCTAAGGAAATTCTAGAATATTCACTTAATTTTTTGTTCATTTAACCATTATATATTTTTATTAGACTTGGCGTAACTCGATGTCAAAATTATATTATTTTTTTGATAAAAGTTGAGATACTAAAACTAACTGTGAGTTATTTAAAAAAAATGTTTGCTGTTAGTTTTTAGTTGTAAGATATAGTTAAACTTGATAGCTGAATGGGTATCTATCTTAGTTTATTATTACCATTCAACCGATTCGTATATATCATCTGTCCCAGTAAACCTAGAGGCAGCAGCAGCAATAACAGCAGTACCTAAAATAAGACTTAATTTCTGGTGGTCAGATCTTATATTATGACCTTGCATGTCGTATAAATTATTGACGCGACCTGTAGCTATAAGGTCATTATTACTTATTCCATTAATATCAACGCCAAAGGCTGAATTATTATTATTAATATTTAAAAAATTCCAGGATGCTCTACCTTTTTTATTTGGCTTAGACTCATAGTCTAAAATAGTTAAATTTGTTAAACTCCTTCTCGAAGAGATAGAGAATGGATTCTTGTGATCGCTTGATCCTGCAAAAGTATCCATGCCATCGGTATTAAAAACAAACTTTCTAAGAGCTTTAATTGTTTCATCTTTTCCAAATGGTAGCGACATTACTCTTATAGCTTCTCGAGCGACGGTTTCACTTAAGGACCCACTATTTAAATATTTTTGGAATTGAGCTGATACATTTCCCATAGGATTAGTATTTTTGAGTGTAAATACGTTATCAGTTGATGTGTTGCTTATTATATAAGTTGTAAAGTATCGTAAATTTTGTAGGAGGTGCTGTACATTACTAATTCGTATAGTACTTTTTGGAGCAGAGTATAGTATCTTGGGTATATTAGCTCTTAAAATCATTTCATTGTTATACATTTCTGCGTAGTAACCTGATGTCAGACTGATTTCTTCGCATAGGGTTTGCTTTAATTTCAATCGTTCAGGCGAATAATTGGTCGGTATTCGTTGACTAATTTCTAGAATATCTTCTTGGAAGTCAATTCTTGGGTTAATTTCAAACATATACTATCGATTTACTGAATTAGTTAATATTATCTTTAGTGAGGTAAACTCATTATAACTTTAGATATTATATTATGTTACAAAATATTATAATTGTCAAATAGTCGATTATTTATTTTAGAAGTATAATATACTTAAATTAAACTATTAAGATAAAAAGATAAATGAACAATAAAGATAAAGATCCTTTAAACTTTTTCACCAACCTTGGTGATGTAGCTTTAAGTCACTCCAATAGTCCAACTAAACTAACTGTAATACTTGCTAAAGTATTAAGTAATAGACTCTGGCTAGTAATTACCGCAGTTATAGTCTCAGCAGGACTGGGTACAGTAGTTGGTTTAATAAATACTAATCATAAACAAGTTAATACACCTGGAACAAAAACATCTACAGCCGTAGGTATTAAAAGCTCTCCTAGCAATAATACCTTAGCTTCTAAGACTAATACAGTAGTAAGCCCAAGTATAATTAATAAACCAACTACTAGTACAAATCTAAGCAAACCAACTACAACTAGTACAAATACTAATACAACAGGTTCTACAACTAATAATACAACCACCACAAGCTCATCTAACACAAACAGCTCTAATAATAATATAATTCCACCGAGCACACCACCGCCCACCATCTCTCTTAGTAGTAGCCCGTCAAGCATTACTTCAGGTGGTTCATCAACTATCTCTTGGAGTACAACTAATACTACTAGTTGTACTGCTAGTGGTGCTTGGAGTGGTAGCCAATCAACTAGTGGAACACATTTAGCGTCATCACTAACTACTAATTCAACTTTTATTTTGAGTTGTAGTGGTGCAGGAGGCATTGTTAGTGCTTCAACAAATGTTAGTGTAACAGCAGCAATTGATGGTTGTTCGAATGCTGGTGTAATGGCTCCTTGCATAGGAAGTTCAACTACAGGCGCGAGTGGGTGGGGAACACCGGTATTTGATGATGAATTCAATGGTAATAGTCTAAATACGAACAATTGGGCTTCTAGTTTGTATGGTGGTGGTACTATGAATAATGTAACAACAAGTTCATCGAACGTATCTGTTTCGGGAGGGAATTTAGTACTTACGCTTGCTTCGTCATCTTCAGGAGCACTTGTTGACACTTATTCTGGTAGTGGAGCAGGCACAAACTTCGAAATCGGAACAGGTTACTATGTTGAAGGGAAAATATATTTTCCTGGAAATGGACCTACTATTTATAATTGGCCAGCGTTCTGGACTAGTGGACCAACTTGGCCAAATGATGGAGAAATAGATATAGCTGAAGGGTACAATGGTACTTTAACTTCAAACTATCACTCAACTTCAGGTGCTAATAATGGTCCAACTGTTCCAGGAAATTGGGGAGGCAGTTGGCATATTTACGGAGTTGATCGAGAGAATGGCGTAAATTATATATACTGGGACGGTAAACTTGTAAGGCAATATGCAACTAATGATGGAGGTGCGCCAGAGTATATCATTATTAATGTAGGATCGGGTAATACGGGTGTATACGGTGTTTCGTCGCAGGTTTTAGTAGATTATGTTAGAGTGTGGAAATAGTTTGTACTAAGTCTAGTATTTTTAAGCAATCGAATTATTCAACTAATTGACTTAATTTTTCTTTTGCGGAATTTAATTCGGCCATAGAACTTTTATATAGCTGGTGATTATCCGAAGTTTCAATACCCGACATAATAGCTATCGGAGTACCTAAGACAATAGGTGTTAACCCAAAGAGATTTTTTGTAACTATTGTATATGCTATACATCCTAAATCTAGTAAAATCCCAAAACTACTAAGAGTAACAGACCCAATAAGTTTAGATTTATCTGCGGTTACTGTTTTTAGACAATAATTAACCTCACCTTGAAGTAATTCCTTGTCTGATTTATGAAGCATCATATTAATATTTTAACTATATTTATTATATGTTAGCAAAATAAATTGGTTATAGAAAACAGAATTTAATATTTTATATATCTTATTCACCTTTTTTGTTTACATCATCAATAGTTGCTAGACCAAGAGTTATTTTTTCTGGTAAAGATTGTCTTAATAATGTCCCTAAGAAATTTTGTAGTTCTGGTATTCTAGTAGATCTAAAATGCCTGTTATTGTTGATCCAGGCAATATTAAGATCTGTTCTATAGCTAGTATTAGCCCAAGCTGTGTTAGCCGTACTATTTCTGAGCCTATATTTTTCATTAATAATTTTTTGGGTTATTTTTCTTTCTTTTTTAATCTGAGGATTTTTTGAAGCAGCAGCTAGAACTAAATAATCACTTTTACCCTTACGTATGTAATATTTTAGAGGTAAAATCGGAATATTTTTTATAACAGTATCATAACTAACAGGCACAGAATCGTTTAAATATTCTGCTAATTCTTCATTTGATTCATCCGTCAGAGGGACTTCAGCTTTTTCTTGAATGCTTCTTAACTCACCTGTTCCAATAATTACTATTTTTGGTTCAGATCCTAAAATCACTTTTACTAAATTTTTAGTAAATCCTGCATATTCCAGACGTTGTGATAAATATTCACTATATCCTTCAGGTAAATCTAATACTGG
>JAJYCU010000060.1 GCA_021778165.1 bacterium
CTGTATATAGATAGTCCAGGCAATGAATCTTGTTGATTTATGGCAATTTTTTCCTCAGACATGCTCATAATATATACTATACAACAAAATCAAAGTATGGTCAATTATCTTAGTGTTTATTATTGAAACGTATATTAAGTTTTTATTTTTAGATTAATACAATGTCTTTATAGCCTAATTCTGGTCTAAACATAATTTTATAATAAAAGTGCTTTGTTATTAAAAATAATGCTATATAATATATAGTACTATAAAAATTAAATTAAAAATGAGGGAGTTAAATTATGTCAAAAAGAGTAGGTATTATATTAGGTTCAACTAGACAAGGTCGTATATCGCCAGCAATCGCTAATTGGTTAGAAACCAATATTGCTAAACATCCAGGATTAATCGCTGAAAGATTTGATCTTGCAGAAATTAATTTGCCATTATTTAATGAACCAACCATCCCTTCAGTAGCTCCAGGAGTTTCAGAAGAAGCTAAATCTTGGGCAGCTAAGATAGATAACGCAGATGCTATTATTGTTTTGACCTCTGAATATAACGCTGGGTATCCTGCACCACTTAAGAATGCAGTAGATTATTTAAAAGGTGAATGGTTAAATAAACCAGTCTTTATAGTATCTTATGGGTTTAGTGGTGGATCATCTGCTGCCCATCAATTAAACGAAGTCTTTACTAGGCTTGGTGCAGCTCAAATTGAACCAAATATTGCAATTCTCATTGGAGATAAGATAAATTCCAATGGAGGAATTGATGACCCACAGGTTAGTCTAGCGATTCATGATGCTGAGCTTGAAATTGCCCTAAATACAATTGAATCCTTTGCTCCTGAAGTTGTTTAACTTACTTTAAACTCTTTTAAAGGAGTTTAATAACCTAAGCTCCTTTTTAAATTAAATAGCAACAAAATAAGGATTCAAGAATAGATAGTGTAAATGAATTGTTTATTTTAAAGTTTTAACAACTACATTATTCTTAATATAGAGCGCATCATCATTAAATTTATCTTTATCTTTAGAGTGAAGGATAATAATTGCGCAAGCCTTGTAGCCGTTTGATGATTTTCCGACCATTTGACCCGGCTTAGCTTTTTTAGAATAATATACTAGCGAAGTAAGCTCTTGGAGTTTAGTTTCGTTATCTATATCTACGAATTCGCCATCTTCTTTCGGGAATAGTTCTAATACCAAACAGTATTCATTTTTAGTGGCTTTAATATTAGGCAATTCACCGCAAGCAATAGCTAGTGCGCTGCCAGTAATGTCTATGCCATTAGCTAATTTATACATTCTCTCTCTGTAACCACCATTTCTTGCACCAATTTCGACAACTCTAGGTCCATCAGGACTTAAGATTATTTCAATATGGGCTGGAGAATTTGTCATGCCGAGTGCTTTGCAACCTAACTCTGCAATATGACGAATTTGTGCAATTGTTTCATTATCAAGTCTTGTAGGTAACAAACGACTATAGTGAAAATTATCATTAAAACCAATCTCTTGGCCAGTCTCGTAATCCACTACTTCATCGAGAACCATCACATTGCCATTTTTATCAATAAATGCGTCAACAGAATGAGTCGATCCAATAATGAACTCTTCAATAATTAGTTTAGGTGTACGATTTGGAGCATAGTTTCTGTATGTCTTATCAATATGTTCTAGGGTTAATTCATAGTTTGATAGTAGTTGTTCTAGATTATCGGCTTTAGTAACAAGCAAACTTTTAGCCAAATTAGCTGGTTTTAAAATAAGAGGGAATTGATGTGATTGAGCAAATTTAATTAAATCACCCTTATTATTAACAATACTAAATTCGGGACTAATTGTTTCAGGCGCTAAAGAGAACATTGTTCTCATTATTTCTTTGTCTGTGCATGCCTCAGCTGATTTAATACTTAAGCCAGGTAAGTTAAGTGCATCGGCAATTTGTGCTGCGGGGAGGATATAGTTTTCATAGGTCGCGATAACACCATTAAAGGATTGGACATTATTAACTTCTTTGGCAATGGCTATAACATTTTCGATTGATGAAAAGTCACAAATATAGGTGTAATCATTTTTCTTAACGCTTTTATTATTAGAATCTCTGATATTGATATGAGTATGATTATGGCTGTCAAGGTAATCAATCAGGCCATTGAATTTTTTTCCAATAATTAAAAAATTAGACATAATAGAATTATACTTTTTAAATTTTCTTAGTCAATTTTTTAAACACTTACAAAAAATATCATTAAATTTATTTTATATTAAACAAAGGTTTAAATCTAAATAATTTTGATAAAAATTTTAGTTTCGTTGCATAGAAGTTGTAGTCTTCGGTGGTTCAGTAATACAAAAAAGTGTAACAATATTAGAGGTCATAGGTTATGACAACAATAAACGGTCAACTATCCACCAACATAACCTCCAGCATATTGAAAGACAAAATATGCCCAAAGAATAGAAGATAGACTAAGACAGATTGCATACCCATAAGGTTTGTTTCGGTACCGATCGTAAAGCATTATTTGCAAAGGGAATGCAGCTAGTACATATCTGTTAAAACCTCCAAATTGACCTCCTAAAATAGGTACTACTAAGAATAAGATTGAATAAATTGAAAAACTCTTATGACGAGACCACCAATAGATAGCGGATGTGATAATTAAAATAAAGAAGATTATATTTAACCAACCTACCTCAACAGTATAATTATTTACATTAAATTGTAGCCAGCCATTTTTTTTCTGGGCATTAACAAATGCGAAGGCGTTACTGAATTTAATATATAAGAAGGCCATGTATCCTAATAAACCTAAGCCTCCAATTGCAATTGATAAAATTATTTTTTTAAAATTCATTTTTTGCTCGTAGAGTATGAGACCAACAAGTATAGCTAAGAAAACACCATTAGGGTGTGTTGCGGTGGTTAAAATAGATATTAACCCAGCCAGTAAGTATTTCCGTTTGTAAGCAAAATATATTGCAGCTAAAGCAGATGCCATGAAGAGTGATTCAGAATAGGTTGCGAGCAAAAATATGCCAGTCGGGAAAAGTATAAATAGTAAAACTGCTTTTAGAGATTCAAGGTTATTTTTAGGTTTGAATAAAATCTCAATAATTTTTAAATAAAAATATATGGCAATAACTAGACATAGCCAGGATAAGAGTAATGCGCTAATAAGTAGGGAAGGGACTATGAAATTAAAAAGTCGTACAAGTATTGGATACATCGGGAAAAGGTTAGTCTGGATAATGCTTTTGTAGCCGTATTTGGCAATGTTTAGATAATCAGGGCCATCCCAGTTGGACATAAAACTAAGTGGATTGTGAGGTTCAAGCAAATAATGTGAACTTGCGGCTGGGTTAATGGGGACTACTTTATTATTTTCATATCCCAAAAAAACACCTGTAACAATAATGATAATACTAATTGAAACCGCTAAAACAAGTTTGTGTTCTACAACATACTTATATATAATTTTAAATTTCTTATAAGACCATTCGTTGAGATTTAACATATTTCCAAGTTTATATTTTTTATTACCTCGTACATATTTATTATGTATATTAAGTATAAACCAAATAAATACAAAATGATCGAATTATTTAGTTACAAATAGGCCGTAGCTAAGTAATTATTTGGTTTATTTTTTTTGATCATTTAAACTAACGCACTTATAAAACTAAATTTGTAAAAATTATTCTAGCAGGCGTAATCCTACAAAAGGATCTTTAATTATTTTATAGCCTGTTGCTACGTCTCCTACACCTTGAAATAACATAACGTTACCGTTGTTATCTGGTTCTGTTATTCCAGTACCGTAACTTATGTTTAAATGTTCTGGAGTTTTTGATATTACTCCACTAAATTCATCAGCCATGGATTCAACCTTAATATTTATAAGTTTCCGACTTTTAGGATCATATATTCCACTGATAGTACAATAATTTTTTGGTAGCTTGGCAATGTGACCGATTATACCGATTAAACCATATTTTAAAGCAGTAGCCTGACCAACACCGCCCCATTCTTCGCCAGATACAAACCTAGTATTGATAAGAGGGGCATTGTCAACTTGCAGTAATTCTTGATTTTTTATTTCATCGATACTTTTAATAGTTACTGTACCAATTTGTCCTAGTCCACCCATTTTTTCATCATCTGGATTTTGCGGTCTCGTAAAAACAATTATTTCACCATTAGTCATTTCAACTGGAGTTATATTTTTCATGCCATCCGGGCCTCTGCCAATAAGTTCCAGATTACGTATATTAGGGCCTTTATAAAACTTTTGCCACCATTTTAAGTGAGTCGTTTTTTCATCAGAATTTAATACTTCTTCTACTTCAACAACACTTACAAATAAATTTTCGCCTATTTTTGAAGTTTTTGGATCTTGGCCTTTGATGCTTTTTATACTTTCATCATTAATTTGTTCCCATTCTGTTGCAAAAGCTGACTCTGCTCTAAATAAAATGGTCTCACTTTCTTTTTCATCTTCTCTTCTTTCGGTTCGGACACTAAGAATAAAGTAAGGTTTTTCAGTATTGGAAACCATACCAATTTCACGAATTGGTGGTGCTGCATTATAGGCAGTTAAGTCCGTTATTTCCTGGCCATCTTTTATGAATTTGAGTATTCCACATTTTTTTCTCTCGGCATCAAGATTTCGATGTTCGATATAACTTTTTTCTAAGTCATTAAAGCTGAGATAATCAATTTGGTACTCTGTCTCATTATTTACTGAAAATGGCTCTGCAACTTCCGACAGATTATTTAGTGCAACTATACCTACTTGATGTGGATTTTGATTAACTCTTTTATCTAGTAATGGATTTTGCTCTACTAAAAGGGTGCTCATAATTTATTTTTTATAAATTTTTATTATGCAATACTATACATGAATAAACGTAGCACTTTTTTATAAAATCCACAAACACTATATTGACTTAGAGATAAAATAATATGGCAAAAATAGGGGTATTTATTATTTAATGATGTGCTAGAAGCTATTAATTAGTTCTATGCT